>DATDOJ010000381.1:0-5729 GCA_035293345.1 Bacteroidia bacterium | reverse complement strand
AGCATCAAGAGCTATGGATTGTCCAAAATCGCTGCCAGTTGCGCCCGCCACTGCTTTTGCCCAGGCAAAACTGCCGGAGCCATCTAATTTGGAAACGAAAATTTCCCAATCTCCAGCCGAAGTTAAATTGAATGTTCCCGTGCCTGGGTCAAAGTCAACGGTTCCGCTGAATCCTCCTGTGGTGTAAACACTGCCTGCAGCATCAAGAGCAATGGAATAAGCAAAATCGCCATCGGGTCCGCCCACTCGTTTTGCCCAAACAAAATTGCCAGAGCCGTTTAATTTGGAAATGAAAATGTCATACTCTCCGGCAGAAGCGGAAGTTAAATTAAATGTTCCCACTCCCGGGTCAAAGTCAACGGTTTCATAAAAAAAACCGGTGGTGTAAACATTGCCGGAAACATCGGAAGCAATTGAGGAGTATCCTTTGCCGGAGCCGGTTCCGCCCATTTGTTTTGCCCAAACAAAATTACCGGAGGCGTCTAATTTGGAAATGAAAATGTCCCAGAATCCAACGGGGGTTAAATTAAATACAGCGGCACCCGGGTCGAAATCAATTGTTCCCCAAAAATCGCCTGTAGTGTAAACATTGCCCGAAACATCAAGGGCAAGGGAATAACTGTAAATGACTCCTGCTGCGCTGCCGATTGCTTTTGCCCAAACAAAATTTCCTGAACCATCTAATTTGGAAATGAAAATGTCAGTAGTTGCATCCGCATTTAAATTGAATACTCCCGCGCCCGGGTCAAAGTCCGCTGTCCCCATGAAAAAGCCGGTGGTGTAAACATCTCCGCTTCCTGCAAGGTCAAGAGCAATGGAGAAACTGCGGTCGGTGCTTATGCCGCCCATTCGTTTTGCCCAGGTAAAATTTCCCGAGCCGTCAAATTTGGAAACAAAAATATCCCATCCTCCGGCTGCTGTTAAATTGAATACTCCCGGCCCGGGGTCAAAGTCAACTGTTCCCTGGAACGAACCGGTGGTGTAAACATTTCCGGCAGCATCAAGAGAAATGGAAGAACCATAATCATTATCAGTTCCGCCCATTTGTTTTGCCCAGACGAAATTTCCCGAAGCGTCTAATTTGGAAATGAAAATGTCTTGCATTCCGGCAGAAGTTAAATTGAATGTTCCCGTGCCCGGGTCAAAGTCAACCGTTCCGGAAAAGAAACCTGTGGCGTAAACATTGGAAGAAGCATCGGTGGCAATGGAGTATCCATAATCCTGGCTTGTTCCGCTCATTTGTTTTGCCCAGAGCCAGTTGGGCGTTTGTGAAAATGTTTGAAAAGAAAAAAGAAATGATAATGCAAGTAAAGTAATATTTATTTCCCCCAATGTTATTAATCGGGGTTTCACGTCTTGCGTTATTTTATTTACCGTGTTCAACATGATTTTAATTTTTAATCAATTTAAAATTCTGAATATTTTTTTCGCTTATAATTCTCAGCACATACAAGCCGCTGGGGAAACCGTTCACATCAATTCTAAAAAGATTAATTGTTTCATCAGCAGATAATGTTTCTTGAAATACTTTTTTGCCCATCATATCAAAAATCCCGATTTCATCTATTGCCCGCTGCCCACTGCTAATTGCCAACAGATTTATTGCCGGATTGGGAAAAATATTTATTCCGCTTTCTGAATATTTATTTTCAGGAGAAGAAGTTATTATCGAACACAAGCCGATTACCTGCTCAGGAATATTGCTGTCCATAGTATTTCCATTTCCAAGCTGTCCATAATTATTTGCTCCGAAATCCCAAACCGTATCATTTTGTTTAAGAATTATTGAATGACCGCCTCCACCGGCTGCAGCTATTGCGCCTGAAATTGTTCCTGCCTGAACCGGAACATTGCTGTTAAAATTATTTCCGTTTCCAAACTGTCCGGAACCATTGCTTCCCCAAGCCCAAAGAGTGCTGTCATTTTTAACGGCAAGAGAATGAAGCCCGCCACCGGCAATGGCAATGACGCCTGTAAGATTTGAAACCTGGACAGGAACATTACTCGTGTTGTTTGTTCCGTCACCAAGCTGACCATACAAATTAAATCCCCACGACCAGAGCGTTCCATCCTGTTTCAGCGCGAGCGAATGCTGACCGCCTCCCGCAATGGCAACGATACCGGAAAGATTTATCACCTGCACAGGCACATTGCTGTTGCCGCTGCTTCCGTTGCCGAGTTGTCCATCGCCATTGATTCCCCACGTCCAAACGGTGCTGTCGTTTCTCAGGGCAATGCAATGATCCCACGCACGCGCGATGGCAATCACTCCTGTGAGATTGCTGACCTGCACAGGGATGTTGCTGCCTGTAAACGTTCCGTTGCCAAGCTGTCCGAAACTATTGTCTCCCCATGTCCAGACCATGCCATCGTTCTTCAGAGCGAATGAATGATATTCGCCTCCGGCAACGGCAACCATTCCCGAAAGGCCACTTGCCTGCACAGGAAAATTGGTGTTCGTGTTTGTCCCGTTGCCAAGCTGCCCGACAAGATTGTAACCCCACGTCCATACAGTTCCGTCACTCTTTAATGCAATGGAATGATATTCTCCGCCTGCAATTGCTGTAACTCCTGAAATGCTGCTCACCTGGACAGGCACATTGCTGCTTGAATTATTTCCGTTGCCGAGTTGTCCTGAGAAATTGTAACCCCACGACCACACCGTGCCACTGCTACAAACTGCAAGTGAATGATATTTGCCCGCAGAAATTGATTGAGAAAGCATTTCCGGAGAGGACAAATAAAACATCAGGAGAAAAAGTGCAGTTAGTTTCAGATTGATTTTTAATTTCATTTTTTTTCTGCTTGTTTGATAAACTTTTTACAAGAAAGCAGTCTTAATTTTTTATCAATTTAAAATTCAGAATATTTTTTTCGTCAATGATTCTAAGTATGTAAGTGCCTCTGTCAAAATTTTGCAGGTCTATTTTATTTTCAGAGTTGCCCGTAATATTTATCACTTTCAGAATTCTTCCATCTACATTAAGAATTTGTGCCTGTGCATTTTCCTGCTGAGAACATTTCAAAATAAAATTTCCGCTGAGCTCACTCTGAAAAACAAAACAAGGAATGCCTGATGGATTATTTCTGACAGCTATAATTTTTGAATATTCAAATTTGCCATCGTAATCAATTTGTTTAAGGCGGTAATAATTTATTCCTGAAGCAGGTTGCACATCATCAAAAAAATAATTCAGTGGTTGATTACTGTTTCCGTGTCCGTCAACGGTTCCGATATTTTCAAAATCAATTCCATCTGCACTTCGCTCTACAATAAAATAATCGTTATTGATTTCTGATGCTGTTGACCAGTGGAGATGATTGATGCTGTTTTTATTTTCTCCTGTGAAAGAAATCAACTCAACAGGCAGCGGTAATGATGTGCATGTAATGACATTCACCAAATCGCAGCATCCCCACGGTCCGCCAAGCCCGAAGTTTCCAAACCAGTTATTTCCTGCACCGCAAATCTCACCTGTTGTTTTTCTGACAATCACCGCATTCAACCCTGCCTGCACTTCAGCGATTCCTGTTGCAACAAGCTGGGGGCACTGCTGGTTCGTCCATCCCGGTCCGTCAGCCAATTCCTCATTTTGGTCCGAACCCCATGAATATAAATTTCCATCGGCATCCAGCGCATAACCATTGTCACCCGCTGCAGCAATCTGTACAATGTTCGACAGGAATCCTGAACATGCCACACCCAAAACTTTTTTTGGCAAGTAAACATCTGTTCCTGCATTTCCGGTTCCGGTTTGTCCGTAATTGTTCAATCCCCATGCGTAAACATTTCCGGTTGACTGCAGCGCGAGCATGAATCTTCTGCCTGCAGAAATTGAAATAATATTTGAAAGAGGATTGCAGGTTCCCGGTGCAAGCGCGCATCTCGGAATGGCTGAACTGTATCCGATTCCTCCCACGCCATTGCCCAATTGCCCATACGAACCGTAGCCCATCGTCCATACCGTGCTGTCCCATCGGAGCATCGTAATGAAATCATCTCCGCAGTCAACATCAATTGCCCAGTTGATGGGAGTCGCTCCATTGTCCGTCAACAATTCTGCTGACGGATGCCACGTCCATGCACCATAAGACGGACCGAAACCCTGTGCTGCATTATAACCCCATGCATACACTCTGTGGTCGGAAGTTAACGCAACAGTTTGGGAATAACCGCTCATCACTTTCACTACGTTGGTCAGAAATCCTCCGCCTGCCGCTGTTGATTTTATCACCTGCTGCGGAGTTGGCTGTGGTGACATTCCGCTTCCCAAACCATACGTGCCGTTGCCTATTTTTCCCCACCAGTTATCGCCCCATGCCCAAACGGTTCCGTCACTTTTCAAAACAATATTTGTATTTATTCCGTTGTCAACCTGAACAATATTTATAATGTTTGAATTCGTATTTAGTATCCATTGATTGTTAGACATGAACGGTGAACCAACAATGCCGTCACCGAATTCTCCATCCTGGTCTGAGCCGGCAGTGTAAACTCTTCCATCGGGCTGACGGATAATACTCACACCTGTTGACATCACCCATGTGCCGAGAGTCGGTTTGGTAAACATGCTGAGCGCAGATAAAGCCGGTGTTGCCGGTGGTGTAATGGCAGGGCATGAAATAATTCTGTAACCATCAGGATTAAAACCTCCGGCCGGTACAGCTCCGCTGCCGTTTCCATCCGTGAATACAATTCCATTGTTGCGCACCTGCGCGTCAAGCAGATTTCCTGCTGTGGCTGCCGTTGAAACATCATACGTAAGCCAATAATAAAAATAAGCATTGCTGTTATTGGTGACATTCAGCCCCGTGAAGTTCATATTGCCCGATGGATTGTTGATGGTCTGCAATAAGACGGGCGAAACGAATGATGCATTCGTTCCGGTGCGCCAAAGTTTTGCATTTGCAATATCTGCCGCAGATGTTGAACCGTTGGTGCTGAGCAATAAACTGTTCAATACAAAACTTATGTTGCTGCCGGTGGCTGAATAAACATAAATCTCAATGCGAAGAATAATCCTGTTTGTTTCTCCGCCTAAGACAGTGGACTGGTCATAGTTGTACGCGTTCGAGCCGCCATAATAGTAGCGGACAGCAAATCCCTTTCCTGTGAGCAGCAATGCCAGCAGCAGCGATACGATGAAAAATTTCTTTTTCATTTCTCAATTTTCTATGCAAAAATTCCGCTTTGGAAAAAATGACCAGCACAGTAATTATTTGTGAGGATGACAACTAATTACATAAGCCAGTTTCATGTTTTTAATTCTCATTCCCACCGGAACGGAACTAATAATTCAGCAATAAATTTTTTAACCAGTAAATGTTCAATTGATAATTTTGGCAAGGTATATTATTGGTCATGGAGAAATAATACGAAAAAATAGTTTTTCAGAGAACCTGTAAAATATCGTTTCATTAAATCCTGACGTATGCTTTTTTTACTGGAATGAAAAATATTAATTCATTGATAAAAGTGCATGACATCTCCTGCCAGAATGATTGCATGCACGTTGCCGGAAAAAGGCGTCATTAATTTTATGTATCAATAAAAAGTAATCAGCGCAATCCGGCTGTGTTCCTCAAGTTTTCCGTTGTCAACGAAAGCAACGTCACCGCCATACTTCAGCACCAGTTCCATCACATCATCCGCAGCATCGCTGATGAAATGATAATCGTTTTCTTTCACATCCGTTGTAATGAGCATATCGGGTTTCTTTGCCGTCTTC
>DATDOJ010000380.1:0-7920 GCA_035293345.1 Bacteroidia bacterium | reverse complement strand
TGCAAAACAACCTGCGCGGGCTGAAGCTCGATGTGCAGGCGATTGCCGATGCCGACCTTGACAATGCTGCAGAAATCATCGTGGCTGCCGGCATGAAGGTGAAGAAACAGGGAGCCATCAACAAGCAGGATTTCACCGTGAAAGACGGCTCGCTTTCGGGAACGGTTAAATTAATTGCAAAGGGCATTGGAAAAGCACATGCTGCCCACGATTGGGCAATGAGCGAGGATGGCACTAACTGGACACCCGTCACGCCAACGCTGCAAGCCGATACTGAAGTGAGCGGTTTAACGCCCGGCTCAATCCGGGATTTCCGCCACCGTAACATCCTTAAAGACGGTCCAACCGACTGGATTGAATACAACGATTTCGTTGTCAGGTGAGCTTTTTAGCCGAATTTTGACAGGAACAGACGATTTAGTAACAGAACCGAACTGAACAATAACAGGTTCGAACTGAACAGTAACAGGTTTGAGCGGAACAGTAACAGAACCGAACTGAACAGTAACAGGTTTGAACGGAACAGTAACAGAACCGAACTGAATAGTAACAGGTTTGAACGGAATAGTAATAGGTTTGAATGGAACAGTAACAGAACCGAACCCTTTATGACAAAAGGCGAACGCTTCATTGAATAAGTATGAATGCATACTTTGACATTTATCCGGCATATTTTTTAAACCGGATTTTTCAGTTGAACTTTTTTTAACCCGGATTTTGCAATTGCAAATAATATAAAATATATCGTTCCTACGGAACTTATTTAAATCGTGGATTTCAACTGCTACCAATATTTTATTCCTACGGAATATTTTCTTACAACTCCGTTAGGAGTGAAATATCGGTAGAAACCAAACCAGACCTGAAACATAAAGCTCCGTAGGAGCGAAATAAAAATCCTATTGCAAAATCCGGGTTTAACACAGAGAGCACAAAGTTTCAAGAGTTCGCCAAAAGGACGAATCCGTCCTGTGGCGGATTTCACAGAGATTTTTAATTCCCGCATTTGCGGGACTCTGTGTAACTCCAATTTTCTCTGTGAACTCTGTGTTGAATCTTTTTGAAATGTAAAATCCGGGTTTAAACCATAACATACATCAAAAAAGCGATTCCATTTGATTGCGTACTGAACGGGATTGATGGTGTTATGATTGTCGCTGAAATTAATTAAAGACAAATTCCTTAGCTTTTGATTATTGTAGTTTATTTTTACCCCGAATGTTAGCGAAGAATATCACCCGGCAATTCTTAAATCAAATCCTGACACTGGTGACGGGCTTCATCATGTCCGTCATCACAGCAAGGATTCTGGGAGCCGAAGGGCGGGGATATTTTGCATTGATATTAAACACATCGGGCTTTCTCAATCTTCTGCTGGGCTTAAGTTTAGGGTCTGTCATTGTTCATGTCATCTCGACCGATAAGACGCCCCTGCGCAGCACCATCAACACGCTTTCCGTCATCATGCTGGCGCTTATTGTTTTCTGTTTCCTGCTGCTGCTGATTTTTCCGTTTGCTCAATTAAATTTTTTATTGCCCTCCAATGAAAGTTTGTCTTTCTGGAAATATGTACTGCTCTTTCTTTTTTCCGCCTCTCTTGCAGCCACGCTGCTCAATTCGGTTCTTGCCGGAAAGAAATTGTTTCTGGCACAGCAGCGGGTTTATTTCTGGCTCGCCATTTTTTCCTGTTCCTCTTTCATTGCTCTTTATTTTTTGAAATCGAAACTGAATATTGATTTTAAATTTTTTATCATCTTTCATCTCATCATGACTGCCATCACCGTCACGCTGGTTTACCTTACCTATTTCCGTAATGTGCGCCCGCCATTCACCTTCACCTTCCTCAACAAAAGCCAGTTAAAATATGTTCTGAATTTTTCTCTCATCGCTTATACCGCAAACATTTTTCAATTCCTCAGTTACAAGATGGACTTCTGGTTTGTGGAATATTTCAGCGGAAGCAAACAGTTGGGAATCTATTCCCTCGCAGTGAGTTTAGCGCAGATGTTATGGCTGCTGCCGCAGGCAATAGCAACTATCTTAATCGCATACTCCGGTTCCGACAACCGGGAGCGTGCAGTGAGCCAAACCAATACCCTTATCAGGATTGCAATAAATATTATTTTGTTTGTTGCTATCATACTCGTTGGCATAATTGATTTTGTCATCCCGCTTTTATATGGCAGGGAGTTCACCGAATCTGCTTTTCTTTTTAAGCTGCTGCTTTTAGGAATTGTTCCTTACAGCATTGCGACAATCATTGCATCTTATTTTGCCGGCAGGGGTGAAATAAAAATCAACCTCTATGGCGGAATCATCGGATTTATTTTTTGCCTGAGCTTTGATGTTATTTTGATTCCCGTGTATGGAAATACAGGAGCGGCAATTGCAACCGTCATTTCTTATTTCATCAGTACGATATACACAATTTATATGTACATCAAAAAAAGTGAAAGCACTTTAAGCCAGCTTTTCATTATGACCAAAGAAGATATTGCGATGCTGAAAAATAAATTCAAAAATAGATTGACCGGTTGAGGAAAAATTTATCTGCAGGCATTATTATTACGCGCCTTTTTGATAAACACCAATCAAATATCCGCTCCATAATCCGGAATCATATTTCTTTAAGAGTTTAAGAGGATAATGGTATGATAATGCTGCAATGAACTTTACGGCTCTCAGGAAAACTTTCGTCAAGGAAGATTTTTTTTCCTGCTTGTGCATAATCGCTGGTTCAAATCCTCCGACATAATCTCTGAAAATTATTTTGAGATTAAATTTTTTTTCAAATTCATTCCACGCCCGCAGTTTCATGGTTTTTAAATTGTGAGCATGCAATTCTTCGGGCGCTAATACCTTCAGGAAGGGAGTGTAGATGCCACCCAGGTTTGGCACACCAAGTATCAGAATGCCGTTCGGTTTTAACAGTTCATAATGTTTAGCAATGCAAGGCAAAGGGTCAGAGAAATGTTCAATTAATCCGAGCGAATAAACAATATCAAATTTCGGAAGGTCGCTGAGGTCAGAAAATAAATCCCGCTGAAATATTTTGACCGGAACACCGGCTTTGCTGAAGTATTTTGCCGTGAGTTCATTGCCGGAATCGGAGTAGTCCAAAGAATACGCCCGGTACTTAAAATTTTTTACCATATACATTAGATACCCGCCACCTGCTCCTCCTATTTCAAGTATGTTCAGGTTTTCGTTAATGCTTAAGTATCTCTCAAAAATGTCAAGTACTCTCCGGACGTGAGCACTGTTCTTGTTTTTATCGGGATTAATTACATGATGGCTTTCACTCCACATGTCATCCCAAAAAGATTTTTCGGTTAACTGCTCAGCATGTTCCATAAAATAGAATTCAGATATTATAAATCTCTGATTTGTATCCGGAAGGATTTTCTCTGAGCCAGTCAATAGTTTCTTCCAATCCCTTTTTCAAATTGTACTTCGGTTTCCATTTCGTATTTTTCAAAAGGCGGCTGTTATCGCAGCACAGCCGTTCGACCTCGCTGTTTGCCGGTCGTATTCTTTCTTTTTTTTCGCTGACCATTACTTTTTTGCTCATCAATCCGGCAATAAGTTTTGTAAGATTGTTTATGGACGTCTCTTCGTTCATTCCGATATTAGTAACTGTTCCATTGAGTTTTTTGTTTTTCGAAATTTCAATAAAACCCTGCACAGTATCCTTTACATAGGTAAAATCTCTTGTGGGATTCAGGTTACCTAAAAATATCTTCTCGTTTTTTAACATCTGTGCAATTATGGTCGGGATAATGGCGCGTGCCGATTGACGGGGACCATACGTATTGAAAGGGCGAACAACTTTTACGGGAAGATTAAATGAATGAAAATAACTCAGCGCTACCTGGTCTGCCGCAATCTTCGAAGCAGAATAAGGCGACTGCCCAACCAAAGGATGGTTTTCATCCATCGGAACGTATTGAGCAGTGCCATACGTTTCGCTCGTGGAAGTGATAATAACATTTCCCATATTCAGTTTGCGCGATGCCTCAAGAATATTGTACGTTCCTTCAACGTTGGTCTTAATATACGCCAGAGGTGAAACGTAAGAATAAGGAATACCAATCAGTGCCGCGAGATGAAAAACTTCTTCGCATCCTTTTAATGCCGCAGAAACAGAATCATAGTCACGAATATCTCCGGAGACAACTTCAATATCTTTTTTGAAAACAGAATTTTCCAGCCAGCCCCAGTTATTTTTTGAGTTGTATCTTACAAATGCTTTCACTTTATACCCGCTTTCTGCGCATCGTTCGGCAAGGTGCGAACCGATGAAACCACCGGCTCCTGTGATGAGAATTTTTTTCATCTTATTGTTCTTCTTTGAAGTACGTTTTATATTCTTCCTGCGCTTTTGTGTAATCCTCAATTCTTCCTATGTCCAGCCAGTACTCCTGCGTTTCATATTTCGTAACCGCTATTTTATTTTGCAGGAGATTTTTGATTAACGAATCCATTCCAAAATACTCATTATCCGGAATGTGCTCAAAGATTTCCGGTGTCATGCAATACATTCCTGCAAGGGCGTATGTGACAATGTTTGGCTTTTCCTCAATACCGGTTACCAAATCTCCATCGAAGAAAATGTTTCCGAATGCGTATGGCGTAATAATTTTTTTGATGGTAATAGTCAACGGGTTGTTCTTCTGAACTGAAAAGGAATAAAATTTTCCGAAGTCAATCAAGCTAAGTACATCTCCATTCATCACAATGAAAGGTTCGTTGAGCTCATTTTTTAAAAGAGTGAGAGGACCAACAGTTCCAAGCGGTTTGTCTTCCTTGCTTATCATCAGTTTCACACCATAGCGTGTTCCGTCACCGAAAAAATTTTCCACATATTCACTTTTGTAATTTGTAGCAAGGAAGATTTCATTGAATCCGAATTTTTTCAGGCGCTCAATCTGTATTTCGAGAACAGATTTTTCTCCAATTGGCAGCAGCGGCTTGGGAATAATTTCCGTAAACGGTTTCAATCTTGAGCCAAGTCCTCCTGCAAGAATTACTGCTTTCATTTCCGGTTTTTATTTTTCAACATATCACTTATGCCTTCCTCAAATGAGTATTTCGGTTTCCAATGAATTGCATTTTTAATTTTGGTTATGTCAGCAACCACATCGGGAATTTCATTTTTTCTTTCTTTATTTTTTGAACGATATTCTTTCCGGATTCCGGTTGCGGCAAATATTTTTTTTATCACTTCTTCCACGCTGATAGATTTTCCGCTTCCTATATTGTAAGTGTCAAATTTATTATTTTCAAATAATAAAATCATTGCTTCTATCAAGTCATGAATGTAAACATAATCTCTTTTGGGTTTTAAATCCATAACTTCAATTCGCGCTAAAGATTTTTTGAACAATTGCTGCAGTATCATAGGGATTAAAAAAAATTCGCTTTGTCCCTTTCCATAAATATTAAAAGGTCTTATGATAATTACATTGACGTTAAAATTCTCCTGGTAATAGCGGCAAAAATTTTCTGCAATATACTTGCTGTGCGCATATGGATTAGAGGGATTAAGAGGGTGCGTTTCGCTGACAGGGTTTTTTTCCGGCATACCATAAATGAAAGAACTCATAAATGTGAGGGAAGCTCCGCTTTGCCTGCAAAATTCAAGGACATTTAAAGTGCCGCCAACATTAGTGTCATAAAAAGCTTTTGGATTTTTCCAACTGTCCGGGACGAATGACATTCCTGTAAGATGAAAAACATGACTAATGTTCTTGAATTTTAATCCTGCATTTCTTATGTCGCCCTCTGAATGATTAAATTCCCTGATGCTGTAATTTTTTTTCAGCAGCGTTTTTTTTAAATGGCTGCCAACGAAACCGGATGAACCGGTGATTAAGATATACCCGTGCATCACACTTCACTTTGAAAAATACTTCTCATAAAGTTCACCGATTTGTTTTACAAATGTCTCACGGGAAAACAACTTCCTTGCATATTCTGCAATTCGGTTTGTGTCATACATGTGATAATTATCCAGCATGTGGATGATTGCTTCAGTCAATTGCATTAAATTCCCATGTTCAACAATAATTCCGCATTCTTCTGTAACATAGCTCTCGGGTCCACCGCATTTGGTAATAATAACAGGAACTCCACAAGCTAATGATTCAGATATTACGGTCGCAAACGTATCGAAATTGCTGGTGAGAATAAAAAAATCTGCTTCCTTTATAATGTCTCCGATTTCAGAATCTTTCTCTTTGCCTCCATGAAAAAAGACATACTTATTCTTTATATTTAATTCGTCTGCGTATTCTTCCGGCATCTCGCTTGCCTCTGAATTATGGCAGACAATGTCTAACCTGAAATCATTTCGAATTTTGGAAACTTCGTACATTGCTTTAATCATCAATCGCGGATTCTTTGATGCCAAATCAAGATTGGAAATATGAAGAATCTTTTTGACCTGAGATTTTTTTTTATTCTCAATAGGTGAAAAAATCTTGGTGTCAACGGCAGTTGGAGGAACAACCAAATAGTTTCCTTTAAGCCCATGTTTCTGCATGGCTCTCATCAGCGGAGAAGCCACCACGGCAACTGCTCTCGCATTCCGGACAATTATTTTTTTCAAAAATTTTATGTGCGTTTTGTATTTGCTGAACCGGTTATCCCCTTCATTGAAAACGGAAGAAACTTCATAGATAATGTATGGAATCCTTCTTATTTTGAATAGCAAGTACGCAACAAATCCTACAGAGTCAATTACGCAAACATGCACACCATCTATTCGACCTGTGTTTTTACTTATAAGCCGGTATCCTTTCCAGTGAGCGATGATAAATTTCCTTAAGTCAAAAATATTTCTGATGACAACGATTGCATTTCCTTGTATATATACTCTGCAAACTTTCAGCCCCTCTTCAACGCTGAATTCAACCTCATATTCATTTTGATTCAAAGGAGAAAATCCTACATATAAAACTGTAATATCATAACTGTCTTTAAGAGCAAGTGCATGTCTCTTAAAGAATTGCCCTTGCAAAGGAGAATTCCTGTTAGGAAACCAGCTTGGAAGAAATAGCACTTTTAATTTTGAACTCATTTAAATCAGTATCTGTGTCACGCAAAGAAATGGAAAAAGTCCGATTCATTTTGCGGAGAAACCATCCGATATTAAAGATGTCAGCGCAAAAATCTCTTTTTATCTACCTACGAATTAAGTGTCAGGCTACTGAGTTATTGATTTTTTACGATGCAGGTAATTTCGAGGAAGTGAAAAATATTTTATTAAGTTTGTCTGGATTTGAAAAACGATATTGCCATTTTTTTATAACGCCTTAAACCTAATCTTTACTAAATCATAAATGCAACTAAAAGTTAGAATAATATTTCGCTTAGTAGAATTAAATTTATTGCCTGAATTTATTAAGTTAAAATTAGTAAGAAGCATTTGGTCTGTAGGAAAAGATTTTAAAATCGGAAAGAATAGTTTCATTTTTTCTAACAATGTTTTTATCGGCCACAATGTAACGATTGGTGATAACGTAATAATTAGAGCCAATGAAGTAAAAATTGGAAATGATACCTTTATTTACAAAGATACTTCTATTACTGCTACTGTCAAAGTGCATATTGGAGACGAGTGTGTCATCGCAGAGAATGTAATCGTGGGAGGCGGGCAAAGAAATGATTCTTCATTTAGTATGGGAAAGAGAGTTCATGTTTATCCTTTTTGCTACCTTAATACAACGCGACCCTTGATTCTTGAAGATGGAGTTGGAATAGGAGGAGGAACTTATATCTTTACTCATGGCTCCTGGCAAGATGCCTATGAAGGCTTTCCATTCGTTTATGCTCCTGTAACAATAAAAAAAAATGCGTGGCTGCCGTGGCGGGTTTTTGTTATGCCTGGAGTTACCATTGGAGAAGAGGCTACGATAG
>DATDOJ010000379.1:0-3362 GCA_035293345.1 Bacteroidia bacterium | reverse complement strand
GCAGGATGCGGATTTCAGACAGCCGGAGAGGATGTTTAGTAGAAAATATTTTTTCGTTTATCAGATGTAAAAACATTTTCTATCTTTAACCTCTCAAATAATTCAGGAAAATGTTTAATAAAATCTAAAACTTAATTTCATGAAAAAAATCTTTACTCTTATTATAGCAGCTTCGCTATGCAGTTTTGCTTTTGCACAACGCATGATTCTTGCCGAAGAATTCACACAGGCATCATGCCCTCCATGCGCAATACAAAATCCGTATTTCAATAGTTTGTGTGATGATAATTTCGATAAAGTTATTGGGCTTCATTACCAGGTTGATTGGCCCGGCAATGACCCGATGAATGCGGAAAATCCATCGCAGGTTTCCACCCGCGTGGGTTACTACCCCGTTGTTGGCGCAACGGGCGTGCCTTTCGCTTTGATGGATGGCGTTGCGCAGACGGGTCCTAATTACACCGGTGCTCCATACAACTGGACGCAATCTGCCATTGATGCTGAGTACGCTGTTTCGTCTCCGTTTACTCTTGTTGCATCGCACACCATTTCTGCCGACTATGATTCCATCTTTATTACCGTGACCATTACCGCAGCGCAGGCATTCACAGCCACCAACGCATTGAGAGCGCATATTGCTGTTGTTGAAAGAGAAATTCTTTTTTCTACCGCCCCCGGCACCAATGGTGAAACAGATTTTCCCTGGGTGATGCGCAGAATGCTACCTACTGAACAAGGAATAAATTTAGGTTTAAGCTGGACGAACGGACAAACACAAACCATTACGCTTGCCTCGCCTCTTCCCTGGTATTTGCGAAATGTTAATCAAATAGGAGTGGTAACATTTATCCAGGAAAGTAATGCAGCCAAGAAGGTGCATCAGGCAGCTTACAGCGCTCCGCTTGCACCCGTTCCGGCAGTCAACGATGTATCGCTGGTCAGCGCGAATATCCCCTCGGCTTCCTGCAACCCGGTGAACCCCACGGTTATGATACGCAATTCAGGAACTGCTACGCTTACTTCAGCAGTAATCAGGTATCAGTTTGATGTTCCTTCCAACTGGTATTACAATCTTTCAGATTCTTATTTGTGGTCAGGGTCGCTTGCACCCAATGGCACGGCATTTATTAACCTTCCTTCCGTTACATTGACCGGAACCGGGCAGCATACCATGACGGCAAATGCAACCATGCCTAACGGAGCCATTGATTTAAACCATAATAACAGCATCAAGATTTCAAGTGCATTTTTTGCATTTCAAAATTACGGTTCTGCCACATCTGTTGCGGAAGGTTTCGAGCTGACTGCATTTCCGCCTGCTAATTGGCTTCTCTACAATCCTAATAACAATGCAACATGGACAAGATATCCTGCTGCCGGTGGCTTTGGCAACAGCACCGCTTCTGCAAAAATGAATTTCTACAACAGCACAACCGGGCAGGTTGATGAATTGTATTTATCAAGCGCTGACCTGCAATGGGTATCACCCGGAATATCGCTGACCTTCAGCGTGGCTTATGTGCAGAAGACAACACAAAATGACCGGCTGCAGGTTCAGGTATCAACCAATTGCGGACTGACGTGGTTGACAGTATATGATAAAGCAGGAACAACTTTGTCAACACACGCGCCAAGTTCAACGCTTTGGGTTCCAACCTCAGCCGACTGGAGGTCGGACACGGTGAATCTCGACAGCTACGCTGGAAACGGAAATGTGCTTATTAAGTTCAGAGCGACAAGCAATGCCGGAAACAACCTTTACCTCGATGATGTGAACCTGCAGTTTGTTACCGGCATCACCCAGCCGGAAGTGTCAACGGAAGTGGATGTGTATCCGAACCCGTCAGGCGGAAACATAAATGTCAATCTTGATTTCGATGGCTCGCGCAACGTGATTGTCAGCGTTTATAATTCGCTGGGAGATGTTGTCGCTAAAAAAGAAATCGGCAGCACAAGCGGTGGACTGTACACGATGAATCTTTCTGCACTTGCATCGGGAAATTATGTTGTGCAGGTGTTGACTGAACAAGGAATCATCCAGCGAAAGATTACAATAAATAAATAACCTTACTGTTTTTTCGAACGGGGGCGGAATATTTCAGCCCCCGTTTTTTATCTCCTCTTCATCGTATTCGATTACATTTACCCACTCAAAAAAATCAGCATGAAAAAATTCTCAATCATTCTTTTCTCAGTTGCTATTTTCTTTTTCCATGCGTCAGCGCAGACGCCCGAAAAAGGACGAGCCATTCCATCGGTCGCAATTAAGACATTGAAGGGCGAAAGTTTTAACACATCTTCCATCAGCAACGATGGCAAACCGGTCATCATCAGTTTCTGGGCAACATGGTGCAAGCCGTGCATCGAAGAACTAAACAACATATCTGAAGTTTATCCTGAGTGGCAGAAAGAAACGGGAGTAAAAATTTATGCCGTGTCCATTGATGATGCGCGCACCATGCAGCGCGTGGCTCCGTTTGTGAACGGAAAAAAATGGACTTACAATTTCCTTCTCGACCCGAATTCCGATTTCAAAAGAACACTCAATGTGAACATGCCTCCGCACACTTTTCTTGTTAACGGAAAAGGCGAAATCGTGTGGCAGCACGTTGGCTATGTTGACGGCAACGAAGAAGAGTTATATGAAGAGGTTAAAAAAGTTGCTGCGGCAAAGTAAATTTATTCATCTGCCATTACATTTTTAATTCTGACAACACCACGCTATGATGAAGCGAAAATTATTTTTCTCATTCTCTCTGTTGTTTTGCGGCTGGCTTAATCCTGCTTTAGCCCAGACAGGCGGCTCGCTGCATGGCAACTTTCAACTCGATGCACAATATTATCGTCCCGATTCTCTCATTGGCGCGCCTGATGTGAAAGAAAAAATGCTGATGAACGGTTTCGGTAACTTTATTTATGATGCCGGGAAATTTTCTGCCGGACTGCGTTATGAAAGTTATCTCAATCCGCTGCTTGGATTCGATGCACGATACACAGGCACAGGAATCACTTACCGTTTTCTCCGATACAATAATGACGGATTGGATATTACTGTTGGAAATTTTTACGAGCAGTATGGTAGCGGAATCATTCTTCGCGCGTACGAAGAGCGCGGGCTTGGTTATGACAATGCTTTTGAAGGAATAAAGATTTCTTACACCCCTCGTCCGGGAATTACATTTAAGGGAATGACCGGAAAGCAGCGCTCTTATTTCTCACTCGGTCCGGGAATTGTTCGCGGGGCGGATGCAGAGATTTCCCTGAGCGATGCCTTTCCGAAATTAGCAAGCGCAAAAACAAAATGGACATTGGGCGGAAGTTTTGTGAGCAAGTATCAAAAAGACGAAGACCCTGTTTACATC
>DATDOJ010000378.1:0-14842 GCA_035293345.1 Bacteroidia bacterium | reverse complement strand
GAATAGAAATTAAGAATTAATAAAAGGCGGTGAACACTAATGAAAGTCCCGAATAAGTTGCAGCATTATTTTCATTCCCGATGACGACTTTGAATTGACCTGCACCCGCCTGCACATTGAAGAACTTGATAAGGGCGTTTTGGTTATTTGAACCGGGTAGCAACCCTGCCCAACTTACTGAAATCTGACTTCCGGCTACGCAATTTGCATCAGTAACAGTTAAGGTCAAAACAGAATTACTATTTAGAGTAATCCCATTCACATAAAACTTTCCTATGTTAGTTGTAGCAGAAGAATTTAACAGAGGAGGTCCCCATGTAGGAGGAACACCGGGACCGGCAGACATCAGAATCCGTCCCACCGTTCCCGCATTGTTATTCGGCATCAGCGCGCCTGAAAATTTCAGGTTGCCGAGCACATCGAGTTTTTCGGAAGGTGTGGCAGTACCGATTCCAACATTCTGTGCGGTCGAATAATTACTGCATAGAATTCCCTGCAGAGCAATCAGCAAACACAGGGACAGCGTAAATTTTTTTTTCATGGGCAAAATGTTTTGCTTTATGAAATTATTTGAGATGTAAAATTAATAACAAATTACCCAGAAAAGCAAATCGGTTAAAAGAATTTTTTTAACAGAGAAAATATGAAGCTTGACAGTCAAAAAACAGGTGTTGACCTAAAACGTGTGGATAAAAAAATATGCGCGGTCTGAACTTTTGATTTTGCAGTCCCGATTGGATTCGAACCAATGACCCTCAGATTAGAAATCTGATGCTCTATCCAACTGAGCTACGGGACCCGAATGGATTTGAGAATTAGGATTGAGGATTTGGGATTTAAATAAATCCTTAATCTAAAATCCTAAATCCTAAATCGTTGTGGTCGGGGTGGCAGGATTCGAACCTGCGGCCTACAGCTCCCAAAGCTGTCGCGATAACCGGACTACGCTACACCCCGAAAGAAAAAGTTATTCGTTATTCGTTAAAAGATTTTCTGTTTACGCTTTCTGCCATATAACTTATAACTTGTAACATATAACATTTTTTTCAGCGGAGAGAGTGGGATTCGAACCCACGGTACCCTTTTGAGGTACGACAGTTTAGCAAACTGTTCCTTTCGGCCACTCAGGCATCTCTCCAATATTCCTTTTCAAGAGGTATGAACTGAACGACAGTTTAGTCCCGCACGTGCGGGATTCCTTTCGGCAATCAGGCATCTCTCCGTAAAAAGAGGCGCAAAAGTAACAATCGGCTCATGCCTGTCAAACAAAATATGTCTGTGAAGTTTATCTCTCAGGATATTCAATGCGTATATGATAAATGCTCATCAGCATCTTCTTGAAAATCTTTTTTATCTCCGAAATGTCACGCATCGTTATGGAGCAATTGATAAACTGGTCCTGCTTCACCTGGCTGTTGATGATGGTTTCGACTAATTCGTCAATAATTTCTTTATCAACTTTTTTCAAACTGCGTGAGGCAGCTTCAACGGAATCAGCCATCATAAGCACTGCGGTTTCTTTAGAGAACGGCAAAGGACCGTGATAATGAAAACGGTCTTCATGCAGTTCCTCGTCAGGAAAATTTTTCAGAAACGATTGGTAGAAATACTGCACATACGTAGTCCCGTGATGTGTGCGTATGAAATCAATCAACTGCTCAGGCAGGTTTCTGTTCTTCGCAATTTCAATTCCCTTGATGACATGGCTGATGATGATTCCCGCACTTTCCTCAAACGGCAATTCATCGTGAGGATTGCTTTGTGTGCTGAGATTCTCGATGAAGTAAAGCGGCATTTCCATTTTACCGATGTCGTGATACAGCGCACCTGCTCTCACCAGAAGTGTGTTCCCTCCAACTTTGTACACGGCAGCTTCGGCAAGATTGGCAACCTGCAGCGAATGCTGAAATGTTCCCGGAGCTTTCAATGCAAGTTCGCGCAGAAGTTTCCGGTTCGAGTCCGCAAGTTCCATCAGCGAAACATCGGAGAGAAATCCGAAAAGTTTTTCAAACAGAAAAATCATGGGAAAAGCAAACAGCGAAACCACTGAACTCACCAGCAGCCATTGAATATTTTCCCATTCAACACTTCTCACATCGCCACGATGGAGCACTGACACACCGTAATAGGTCAGCACGTAGGAAACAAAAATTAACCCTGCCGTGATGAAAAACTGGGAACGGTTTCTCAGGTTCACAATGCTGAACGTTGCCGTCATGCTCGTAATGGTTTGAATGAACATGTAATCGAAACCATCGGGAGCAAGAAAACTTATGATGAGCAGTGTGACAATGCTTGTGAACAATGCAACGCGTGTATCGAAAAAAGTCCGCACCACGATGGGCAGGATGCAGACCGGAGCGATGTAATGACTTGGCAAATTCAGCTTGCGAAGCCACACATACATATAACATGTGATGACAATTTGCAGCATCAGGAAAAATATTTTTTTGTTCTCTGCAAAAATTTCTTTCCTGAACTGAGCCAGAAAAATAATCAGCATGGCGATTGCCGCAGCCACGATAATAAAATGTCCGAAGAAAACCGTGTAGCGGTTGGCAAAAGTCAGTTCCATGTTCTGCAGCTCGACTCTCAGTGACTGCAGCTTCTGGTATTTATCATTATCAATGAGTTCGCCTTTGCGGATGATGCTCTCTCCGCTTTGTACCATACCGCGCGTAAGCGAAATATTCTCCAGCGCCTGCTTCTGCAACTGCAATGTCCTGCCGCTGTCATAACTTACATTGTGAGCAAGTGAATTTTCGAGGAGGTTCAGTAGACGGTTGTTGCTGTGCGGCAAATCACCGGCTAACTCATTGCTGATGTATTCAGCCGCAGTGCGTATAGTATATAAGCTTCCGATATTCCTGTCTTCTGCAATATTATTTCTGACGATGGTTATTGTTGTCAGGTGTTGCATTTCAGGACTCTCGTCAAGCTGAATAATTCCACGCTCATAAATTTCTTTCAGCATTGAAATGCATAAGTCGGATTCACTTACTTGCTGATTTCCTGATTTCGATTTTATTAAAGCCGCTTTTCGTTTTCCCGGAAATGCATCTTCGTATTCTTCCCTGAACGTTTCGATTTTTCGGGATGCAATTGAAGTGTCAAGATGAAAAACCGAATGAGCATTCTGCATCATCTCAATCCGCTCCTGCGTGAGTTCGGACTCTGTTTTGTAAATCGCAAAGTCAAACGGAGCAATCAGCGGCTCATACGCCCACGGTTTCCCTTTCCTGATTTCGTAGTTGAACTGCGTATCAGCCGGAAGCGCTGCAACGATTAACAGGATAGCTCCAAGTATTATTACATACTTGAAAATATCTTCGTGGCGGTTGGTGAGGAAAAGGAAAAACTTTTTCAAGAGAGCGTAAATATGCGCAATGAAATTTTCAGCAGCAAGAAATTGAATGGTTATATGTTATATACGTTATAGGTTATATGGCATTTATGTATTTACTATCCAGTCAAATAACATATAACGTATAACATATAACTTGTTACCATTTCATATAACTTTGCCCCGTTACTTAATCAATGGAACTATGAAAGATGTTTATATCGTATCAGCCGTTCGTACTCCGATAGGAAGTTTTGGCGGAGCACTGGCATCATTGTCAGCCACGCAGCTTGGCGCGAACGCTATTCGCGCGGCACTGGAAAGAATTTCTCTCGATGCAGCTCTGGTGCAGGAAATATTTATGGGGAATGTTTTATCAGCGGGGGTTGGACAAGCGCCTGTGACGCAGGCAACAATCTTTGCAGGCATAACGCAGAGCATTCCCGGAACTACTGTGAATAAAGTTTGCGCTTCAGGAATGAAAGCTGTGATGTTTGGAGCGCAAAGCATTTTGCTTAGCGACAACGATGTTGTTGTTGCAGGCGGAATGGAAAGTATGAGTAACGTCCCCTATTATCTCGATAAAGGGCGTAATGGTTATCGCCTCGGTCACGGCTCTGTCACTGACGGACTCGTGAAAGACGGTTTGTGGGATGTATATAAAGATTACCACATGGGAAGTGCTGCAGAGCTATGCGCTGCTGAATGTAAAATCTCCCGAGAAGAACAAGACGCCTACGCTGTTGAATCATACAAGCGCAGTGCTGCCGCTTATGCTGCAGGAAAATTCAAAAATGAAATTGTTCCTGTACAAGTTGAAGTACGCGGCAAAGAGCCGATGCTCGTTTCGGAAGATGAGGAATACAAGAACGTGAAGATGGAAAAGATTCCAACGTTGAAACCCGCATTTCAAAAAGACGGAACAGTGACTGCAGCCAATGCATCGAAGCTGAATGATGGTGCTGCTGCATTGGTGATTATGAGCGGTGAGAAGATGAAAGAACTTGGACTGAAGCCGCTGGCAAAGATTATTTCTTATGCCGATGCACAGCAGGCACCCGAATGGTTCACCACCGCTCCTTCCAAAGCGATGCCGCGGGCTGCCGCCAAAGCGGGAATCACACTTGATAAAGTTGATTACTTCGAAATCAATGAGGCATTTTCTGTTGTTGCCATCGCCAACAACCGTGAAATGAAACTCGACCCGGCAAAAGTGAATGTGAATGGTGGCGCTGTTTCACTGGGTCACCCTCTTGGTGCTTCCGGTGCGAGAATACTTGTGACGCTCATCAATGTTCTCAAACAGAACAACGGTAAACTTGGCGCTGCCGGAATCTGCAACGGTGGAGGAGGTGCAAGCGCGATGATTATTGAGAATTGCTGAAAAATAATTATCAAAAAATTTCCTTAACGAAAAGAAGCTACCCTTTTGAGACAGCTTCTTTTTATTTTTCGCAGTAAGAATTATTACATCGTCTTCAACTCGCTCACCAACTTCGTGAGCGCATCCTTTGCATCGCCAAAGAGCATGCTTGCTTTCGGATTATAGAAAAGCTCGTTTTCAATTCCGGCATAACCGGGATTCATGCTGCGCTTATTGATGATGATGTGGTGCGCGTTCTCGACATCGAGAATCGGCATTCCGTAAATAGGGGAGGAAGGGTCATTATGTGCGGCAGGATTTACAACATCATTGGCGCCCACAACAAGAACGACATCCGTGTTCGGAAATTCTGGATTCACTTCTTCCATCTCCACAAGTTTACTGTAATCAACATTACTTTCAGCAAGAAGAACGTTCATGTGACCGGGCATACGTCCTGCAACAGGATGAATGGCATATTTAACTTCCACACCATGGTCCTGAAGCACATTTTCAAGTTCATGAATCACATGCTGCGCCTGTGCAACGGCAAGACCATAACCGGGAACAATAATCACTTTCTTCGAGTAGTTCATCAGCACTGCTGCATCGCTGATGGAAATATCTTTCACCGTTCCTTTTGCTCCAGTCCCACTGGAAGCAGTAACAGCGCCTTCGCCAAACGCACCGAAGATTACATTGCTAAGCGGGCGGTTCATCGCCTTACACATAACGAGTGTAAGCAATGTTCCGGCAGAACCGACAAGAATTCCTCCCGTCAGCATCACCTGATTGTGATAAAGAAATCCCCCCATCGCTGCAGCAACTCCTGTGAAAGAGTTAAGCAATGAAATTACAACAGGCATGTCAGCTCCTCCAATCGGAATCACAAACAGAATTCCGTAAGCCAACGCCATCGCGAAAATCAAATAAGCCATTGCCTGGCTTTCAACGCCTGCGGCAACGGTATAAACTGCTAAGGCAACTACAACTAAAAAGAAAACGTTATTCAGGATATTATATTTCGGAAGACGGATAGCTTTTTTCATTGTGCCGTTCAGCTTGGCAAAGGCAATCATACTTCCGGAAAAAGATGTGCTGCCGATAATCAGTCCGGCCATGATGGTGCTGAGCGCTGCTGTGTCACCGAGGTTGTGATGAAACTCAAGAAGAGAAATCAATGCTGCGCATGCCCCGCCCATTCCGTTGAAGAGCGAAACAAGTTCAGGCATCTTCGTCATCGCAACACGCTTTGCCGTCATCCATCCTATAACCGTTCCTACAGCAATAGCAGCGAAAATCAGAATGTAAATGATGGTGGCAACTTCTCCTTCGTGCAAAGTAATAGTCCCAACTATCGCGCAAAACATTCCTGCAGCAGCAACTAAATTTCCGTTCCGTGCAGTGTCAGGATGCGAAAGCATTTTCAATCCAATCACAAATGTGACGGAAGCAATGAGATAAATTAAATCGAGGATGTATTGTGAGTTCATCAAATAAAGTTTTTAGTTATGAGTTCGGAGACAATTTTCAAATTATCTCATCTTCAAATTTTCAAATTACTATTTTTTCTTTTTGAAAAATTCCAACATCCTGTCCGTCACAACAAATCCGCCTACAACATTCAGTGTTCCGAGTATGACAGCAACAAAGCCAAGCGAAAGCAGTACATAATTTTCTGCATCAGCATTAAGCATCACGATGATGGAACCGACAATCACCACTCCGTGAATGGCATTCGCGCCACTCATCAGCGGAGTGTGCAGCACCGAGGGTACGTGACCAATCACTTCCACTCCCACAAAAATCGAAAGCACCAGGATGTAAATCATCTGGATGTTTTCTCCGATAAAATTTATTGCTTCGTTCATAGTTGAATTATTGATTTATTGAGTTGTTGATTTATTGATTTGGATTTGCCCGCAGTCCTTTTTGAAGATGCAACTACGGAAAGTATTTCGTTTGCTTCTGTTAATAGTTTTTTTGTCTGGTCACTTTTTAAAATATCTGCCTCTGTAATTATCTCAAGCCAGAAAACACTTTCATCCGCTTCTTCAACTACGATACATATTTTAGAATAGAATTCTGCGCCTGACCTTGCTCTGCAAACCGCTCTGTAATTTGACGCTACTGATGTTGCCGCTCTTATTAATTGTTTATTTAATATGCTTCAGGTGTTTTAGGAAATAATTTAGAAAGCTTTACAATATCAATAGCAAACTTTTTTGTTCTTGTTTTAAATGCTTCAGCTAATTGAACTTTATCAGCGTACTCCATGTTTTTTCAATCAATAATTCAACAATTCAATAAATCCTAAACCGCTACTACTTTCTTCAACGCTTCATAAACAACTTCCCCTTTGTGAGTAATCAAAGAGCCCTTCGTAATCTCCTCTTCCATTTCCCACTTAAACCCATCCTTTGTTGCCAGATGCAAAAGGAATGTCGCAATATTTTTTGCGTAGAGGTCACTCGCGTTCATCGGCAGCAAGCCCGGTACATTCGATTCACCGATGATGATAACACCATGCTTCACCACCGTTTTATCTTTTTCGCTCAGCTCGCAGTTGCCGCCCTGTCCCGCAGCCATGTCAACAATCACTGAACCCATGCGCATTCCCTTCACCATATCTTCCGTCACCAGCACAGGAGCTTTCTTTCCCGGAATCAGCGCAGTCGTAATCACCACATCAGCATCCGTAATATGTTTGAACAAAACTTCCTTTTGTTTTTGCAGGAACTCAGCCGACACATTCTTCACATAACCGCCTTCCATCTTTACAGAATCATCTGCTTTCACCTCAATAAATTTTCCACCCAGCGATTCCACCTGCTCTTTTGTTTCGGGGCGTATGTCCGAAACCTCCACAATAGCGCCAAGTCGTTTAGCCGTGGCAATCGCCTGCAAGCCGGCAACACCTGCTCCCATGATGACAACCTTTGCCGGCTTAATCGTTCCCGCAGCCGTCATCATAAGCGGAAATATTTTTCCAAGCGCATTGGCAGCCATCAGCACCGTTTTATATCCTGCAAGATTACTCTGCGAGCTCAGCACGTCCATCTTCTGCGCCCGCGATATGCGCGGAATTGCATCCATCGAAAAGCTGCTGATGCCCTGTTTGGCGCAGGCATCAACCAAAGCCGATTCCGTCAGCGCAAACATTAAGCTGATGAGCACTGCATCGCGTTTCATCAGCGCAATATCGCCCAGCGATGGTGCGTTCACCTGCAGCACAACATCCGATGAAGAAAAAATCTCGCTGCGGCTGCCTGTTTTTCCTCCCGCCTTGGTGTATGCCTCATCGCTGAAATATGAATTCTCTCCGGCTCCTTTTTCAATCACCACCTCAAAGCCATGCTTCACAAGCTGCTCCGTAACCACAGGCGTTATCGCCACACGGTTTTCGCGTTCCTTGCTTTCTTTCGTAATACCTATTTTCAATGCCATGAATTATTTTTTTTAAGTCCGCCAAAGGACGTCCGCCATAGGACGGACTCGACTTGGCGAGGATTCGCAAGTGCGAACGGTGCAAAGAAAATAAAATATCTCAACCTTTTTATATGATAAGAATCAGCTTGCGTTGATTAAATATTTTTGCTTGCCCATCGTAATTTTAATGAAGATGGGGAAACAAACTTTTGTGACTCTCCTCATCTCTCCGTCCCGATTTTTCATCGGGATTTAGTTCAGCGGGTTCGTATCGCTCCCTGCCCCGTTTTTATGGGGTCAACCCTTTCAAAAAAAAAGTTCCGTAGGAAAGACCTCTTGGTAGAAAAACAATCAACAACAAAAACAAAAGCTCCGTAGGAGCGACCTATCTCATAAAAACAAAACCCCGTCCCGATAGTTATCAGGACAGGGGTTGTTCAATTCGTATATTCGTATTGATTCGTTATTCGTACCCGTTACATCTTCACAACCTTCCTCACCACCATCCCGAGTCCCCGGGATTCCCCATCCTTCACCGCAACAATATAAACTCCTTCTGCAAAGTCCTTCGTGTTCACTTCGAGCGTTAGTGTCTCTCTTGCAGTGGTTGCATAAATTATTTTTCCGGTAATGTCCGTGATGGTTACTTCAACTTTTTTCTTCTTGCTTCCAAAAGCAATAGTCAGATGATTGGTTGCCGGATTCGGGAAAACTTCTAATGTGGCTTCAACTCCGCTCAGGGCGATTCCTGTGCAAAGGTCAACAGTAATTGTTGATGTATCAGTATTAACGCATCCGTTTGTATCGGTATAAGTATAAGTAATTGTAAATGCTCCGGCTCCTGCTGTTGCGGGGTCGAACATATTTCCTGTAACTGCAGTTCCGCTGTATGTTCCGCCCGCAGGTGAACCGGGTGTCAGTGTTATGGGTGCCCAGTTTATGCAAACAAGTGTTTGTGTTTCCACATAGGATACTGCGGGCAACGGATTAATGGTTACGTTAATAACATCGCTGCCCGTGCATCCGTTAATATCTGTAACAGTTACTGAATATGTTCCTGTCGCGGTCACCACAATAGTTTGTGTGGTATCCGTAGTGCTCCACATATAAGTTGAGCCGGAATTGCCTGCATTTAATGTTACAGTTCCTCCGCATTGGGTAGAATCGTTGCCGAGGGCAACTGCAGGTCCGCTGCCACCGGTGTAAGTGATAATTACTATTCCGTTGCCTGTTTGAAAACCTTGTGTGTGAACCACGCCTGTTGCAGATGGCGCAGTGTAACTGCTTCCTCCGCCACCTGCGCCTAATCCGCCACCGCCACCGCCATACCAACCGCCACCGCCTCCGGCACCACCTGTAGGACCTCCGCAACCTGTACTGTTACTGTTTCCGCCAATACCGAAAGCACCATCGGTAGCATCACAATTACAGCCCCAATCGCCTTTTATGCCACCGAGAGTTGGAGTTCCGCCCTGTCCGCTTGGGTCACAAATACAAATAGTTCCCGGCAGCCCCGCACCTCCTGTTAAACCGCCACCTGCACCACCGGTTAACCCTTCACAATTACAGCCATCCTGACCTGCACCGCCACCGCCACCTGCAACGGCTGCACGGTCGTTAAGTGTATTTCCGTTTAAACGAATATCCGATGCGCCACCGCCACCGCCACCGCCATAATAAACGTACTGGTTTTCTAACAGGGCATCTCCGCCACCGTTAAAACCGCCTGAAGCCGATGTGTTGTTATCATCAGCGCCTGCTCCTCCGACATAGATATTTAATGTATCGCCCCCCGTAACCGGCAATGTGCCTTGCACTCTTCCGCCCAAACCACCTGTGGCGGAAAGAGTGGAACTGCATCCGGGAGCTCCTGTGCCACCCGATGCGGCTGTCACATCAAAAGTTATTGAAGTTACGCACGAGGGTACAACAAATGTTTGCACCGAGCCGGTATAGTTAAAGGTTTGTGTTGTCTGTGCCATTGCGCTCATGCCGGCAAAGGCGAAAATAAAAATTAAGAGCAGATTTTTTTTCATGGTATTTTAGTTTTAATTCTGTGCTGCCGGGAGTTCTTTTTACCAGACATATTTTTTCCAAAAGTAATTTCTTTTCTCAAAACAAAAAACCCGCTCTCGCGGGCTTTTCGTCATTCGTATATTCGTACTAATTCGTATTTCGCTGGCGTACTTTACATCTTCACAATCTTCCTCACCACCAAATTATTTTTTCGGGGCTATGCACGCGGGTTCTGGAACTCTCTCAACCTTTTCTTATCGCGCGGCTGAAACTTTAAAACTTTTCAATTGTTGGTCTATTGGTTTCTGTACTCTAACGTACCAAAGTATAAAGCCGATAATAGCAAGTGCGATTCCAACCAGACCGCCAGCAATACTTATGTTAAGCATTATATCTTTTTGTCTGTCCTGTTCATCAAGTAATAAAAGTTTCGCCTGAACTTCTGCTGCTGATATTTTGAAATCATAGTCTTTTTCTTTTAAAGAATTTTTTGCTTTTAATACTTCTTCAAGCAATAGTCTATTTGTTTTTAATTCATCATTTAATTTCGTTTCCATTTTGCTCAGTTCTGTTCGTTCATTATTTATTAGCCAAGCTTTTCTGAAAATCATTACCGTATCCCCTCTTATTTTAGCCATTTCAATGTTAGCCTCACTCCAACGTTTTATGGGGTATAAAACAAAAACAATCATTAAAGCTAAGCCTGACAGGGCTATGAACTTATATAGATTATCAGTTGGTAAGTTAGGGATTGTCATTATTCGTCTTCGTCTGTATCTGGCTTGTCAAAAAGAGTAAATGAATCCGCATTATTCAACATTTCTTCAAAGCTAAAATCTTCTAAGAAATTTAACGCTGCTTCAATGTTCTCAAACTCAAACCGCTTTACCTCGCCAATATTTGTATGAATTTCAATTGCAACTTTTTCAACTTTTCGCTTCGCACTGTTGTCAAGAGTTTTTTCAATTGCTTCTTCAAGGTCTGGTTTGATTTCAGCAATCATTTCTTCAGCAATCTTTAATTTCTGTTTGCTTGTAAGTGCAGAATATTTTTTCCATGATTCGCTTGCGATGTGTCGGTCTTTCTCCCCCCAGTCAAACTTGATTTTATGTTTCTTTAGTAATACTGTGATTTTGTCAAACGGAATGATGAAAAGATTTATGTCTTGGCTTTTCATCATGGCAACGGAACTTCTACTCCAACTGCCTGCTAAAATTGCAATTGAACTGCGCACAGAATTATATCTCCGTCTGATTGCGTTGTGTGCCGTGCAAAGCCAACTGCCTTTATCTCTGTTATGCTTTTTGTAACGGATGTATTTATACTCAACAAGAATCAGCGGTTGCATTGATTCATTTGCGATAACTGAATCAATGTTGTAAGCTGTTCCAAAATTGTCGTAGAGTAAAAGTTTAGTTGCCTTATTTGTTTTGGGATTTTCTTTTCCTTTAGAAATTAGTCGGCACGAATATTTGCTGACGATTTCAGTTAAGTAAGTATTTAAAGCAGTTTCCATTTGTGCTCCAATCGCTTCTCCAAGAGCACTACCAGGATTTTGAACATTCTCCATATTATTTTTCAAGAGTTACTACAGATTCCCGAAGCATTACGCTGTGTCGTTGCGGATTTTTTGCCCACTTCCCACCGCGTTCTCTTAGATTCTGAATTTTATAATTAGTAAAGCCGATGGCAACTCCGATTTGTCCGATAAGTTCGTCTGTAGGAATATGCACACCATAAGGTGCTGAATCACCTAAAATATAAAGTGCCTTAGAACCTGGTCGCAAAATTCTAAAGTTGTCTTTTATGATTTGATAAATGTCGTTGAAGTAGCCAACGGTCATTAGGTCGTAACTTTTCTTTCCGCCTTTTGTCAGTCGCAATTCTGAAAGTCGCTGAACTGCGTTTGATAAAAATGAAAACTGGTCGGGGCACTCAAACTTAAACCCTTCAAGAAATTTATACTTTACATTGCCTCTGTGAATTTGAGTTGTTGCACTCGTCATCAACTTAGTTCTTATTTGGTCAGAAATTTCTCCCCAATTTTTTGCATCACCCATGAAGTAAAGTTCAAGTCGTGTTCTGTCTGCATAATCAAAGTTGTTGAGATAGGGAGGAGAAGTAAAAATGTGGTCTGCTGATTTATCTGCAATTTGTCCAACAGTATTTCTTGAATCTCCGTAAATAATTTGGTGTTTACTTTTTCCCTTAAACGCTTTGCGATTAATTTCTACAACGTCTCCATACATTTTATAAACTCTGTTCTTGTATGTTTCCCAACCTTTCTTTGACATACTTGTTATCTTGATTTTGTTTGGTGCGATATATGGCCAACCTGTTGCTGCAATGGAAACATCACGAAGAACACAAATCAAAGCAGTTCGCAAAAACTCTGTGACGCTGTCTGATAATTTCAGTTTGTTGATTGTATTGCGAATTATTAAAAGGTCAAAAAGAGTTTCGGGCAAAAAACATTTCAAAATCAATTCAGGAAATTCTTCCGTTAAATATTCAACTAATTTTTCTGGTGGTTCCGTCTTTGAAACTTGCTTTTGAATTTTTTCCAGTGCTGCGTTTAATTCGTCAAAGTTGATTTCCCAATTCATCTTTGATTGTGTGATGCGATAAACAAAAGGATGTGCTTCAACTCCGATAGAATTGTAGCCGAGTGATTTTGCAACAAGATTTGTTGTTCCGCTTCCCATGAATGGGTCGTAGATTGTCGACTTACCAATTTGCAGATTAGCTTGGTCAATACTGTGTTCAACTGCTTTAAAAGAAAAGCCAGCAGGATAAGTAAACCAACCATGAACCGGTGCTCTTAAACTCTCACGAAAAGTTCCCCACTCGGATGTGTCGGCTTCTTTTTCTTTTACATCTATGTCAAAAAGTTCTGTCTGCATTACGGTTGAAAATCTTTTGTCTTAACGTTCTTTTATTTTTTCCCAAAAGTAATTTCTTTCCAAAAATGCTGGCGTGAGCAGTCAGCATCAAGCATCCGGTTAAAGTGAAAAATTTAATTTGCTTCTTATGGAAAAGGAATTTCCAAATCCTTACAAATCTTATCGCACAAATATTTTTTCAATTCGCGATGTCTTGGGACAGTGCTCCATTTATCACCACTGCTGTTTTCCCAGATTTCATGTTTGCCGCCCTGCCGTTTAAGTTTGCAGCCATGAGCGCGAAGATGTTTTTCTAAAACATTTTTCTTCATACACTCACCAACTCAAATTCCTCTCTGATGATGCCTTTTTTCTTTCGGCTGAATTTTTTTCCAATCCTGTCCCTATGAAATTCAAGAGTCAGTTTCAGCGCATCTAAAAGATTTGTTTTCGCTTCGCGAAGATTTTTTCCTTGCGTGTTCACTCCGGGAATTTCTTCTACGAATGCAACGTAGCCTCCTTCAGGAACTTTCTGGTACACCATGGTCAGTTTTAATTTCATTGTATTATTTTTTTTGGAACATCAAAGATACTATTCTCTGCCGTCAGTACGTCCGTCCTGCCGTTTTTGTTTTCTCAAAAGTAATTCTTTCAAAACTAAAAAAGGAGAACTCCCGTTCCCCTCTTTCGTAATTCGTACATTAGTACAAATTCGTATTTCGCTGGCTACTCTTTCTCCAGCTTAATCTCCAGCCGTGTAATCTCCCCTTGCTTCACAGGAATATTTGTGCGGTGGTCTGCCTTATATCCCTTCAGCAAAGAATCAAGCGTATAATTTCCCGATTGCTCACTGTAATAAGGAACCCGCCCAATCTTGCTGCTCTTTTTTTCCTCACCCGTTTCCAGCAATTTAGAAAGCACACCCGGCAGCGGCACGCCCGTAGCCAAATCAAAATAGCGTACATCAATCGTTAGAATTTTTCCTCCGATGTCAACACTCTTAATCGCATTAAAATATTCATTGTAAAAATCCAGGTTCGCGCTCTTAAAAACAATCAGCAGCTTGCCGATGCCATCCATCAGGCCAATCATCTTTTTCATTTCTGTTTTCAGTGCAGCCGTAGCCGCCTTCGTAATCGCGCCCGCCTCCTTGCGCTTCGGCACCGAAGTCATAAACGTATCAATCGCTGTCTGGTAATCCGAAATCATCAAAGCCGTAATGCCATATCCGCCAGCCGTCAGCGCAACTAAGTTACTGTCAGCCCGGTCATGCACAAGCTGGTTGCGCGTCTTTGCGGTTGTATCCGTCTTAGGCGTCAGGTCGCTCAGCGAAAAATTCACTTCCTCCTTCAGCGTCAGGTTGCCCGTGTCCTCGGCAAACTGCGCCAGCACGCTCGCAATCACAATTCCTTTTTCGCCCATCTGCAGTTTGTTCAGCAGCTTGGTCTGCGTGTTTCCTTTCGGGTCCGTTTCCTGAATCGTTTTCAGTTGCAGGATTTTCGTCAGCGAGTTTTTAAATAAAAGATGCTTGCCCGAAACAGCAGCGTTGCCGTTCCAGATTACGTTGTTGTCATCGAGAACTTTCAATCCCGCATTGCCGCGGTTAAAATCTCTGGTTTGTTCGTCTGTCATTTTGTTTTGTTTAAAATGTTAAATAATTATTGAGAAGATATTTTTTAATTTTATTTATTGCTTATTATTTTTTTCCAATTTATTATTCGTGAAATCTGTGGCAACTTTTTTCTTTTTTATTTCTCTGCGCCTTTCTCCGCGCACTCTGCGTTAAAATTTTTTTATCTGTGAAATCTG
>DATDOJ010000377.1:0-2886 GCA_035293345.1 Bacteroidia bacterium | reverse complement strand
TGTAACTTTTGTTCCGATAGAATTATAGAAGTAAGCAAACTCACTGCCGATGGCTCCCGAACCGATAATCACCATCGAGGCATATTTCATTTCGGGAATCATTGCCTCGCGGTAACCGATAATTTTTTTCCCGTCAATCTTTATGTGAGGTAATTCACGCGAACGCCCGCCTGTGGCGATGATGATGTGAGGAGCGGAGTAAATGGTTTTCTTTCCGTCAGTCCCGATACCTATCGGGATCACTTCCACCTTTTTTCCCGCCATCACCTTTCCTGTTCCTTTGATGTGTTCGATTTTATTTTTCTTAAACAGAAACTGAACGCCTTTGCTCATTCCGTCAGCCACATCGCGGCTGCGTTTCACCATTGCTTTTATATCGGCTTGCGATTCTTTCACGTTGATTCCGTAGTCGGCAGCATGTTTAATATATTCAAACACCTGCGCGCTTTTCAATAATGCTTTCGTTGGGATGCAGCCCCAGTTGAGACAGATGCCGCCCAACTCTGCCTTTTCCACCACGGCTGTTTTCATTCCAAGCTGCGAGGCGCGGATGGCTGCAACATAACCGCCCGGTCCGCTGCCAATCACAATCAAATCATAATTCATAGGAGAAAAATTTTGTGTGTGCGAAGATAAATACTTAAGTCGTAATGTCGGGTTTGATTAACATTGCCTCGATGATTCTTGCTCTTTACCGCAACGCTTTCCGCAACCTTCAGCGCAATGCATGGATACTTTCCATTTCCATGTTCATCAACCGCAGCGGAAGCATGGTGCTGCTTTTCACTTCGCTTTACCTTACGAATGAACTGAATTATTCCATCAGCGATGCAGGCATCATCATGAGCTTTTACGGAATCGGAAGCGTGCTCGGCAGTTACACAGGCGGCTGGCTCACCGACCGGAGAAATTATTTCGACATCATGATTTTTTCTCTCGTCACCAGCGGTTTGATTTTGCTTTTAATGCTTGTGGCAACTTCAATGATTTTTTTGTGCGCTGTTATTTTCCTTTATGCTTATGCCGCTGACATGTTTCGCCCTGCAAACTCTGCTGCCATCGCGGCATACAGCACACCGGAAAACCGGACGCGTTCTGTTTCGCTGGCGCGGCTTGCAATCAACCTTGGATTTTCCGTAGGACCGGCAGCGGGAGGATTCATCGCACACTACCTTGGATACAAGTGGCTTTTTGTTATTGATGCGTTTACAAGTTTTGGCGCTGCGCTGATGTTATATATTTATCTGCCTAAAGAAAAATACGTGGCAAGTCCGCACAAAGATGCCGTGCTTGGGGACAGCCGGACTTCCGCCTACCGGGATGTTCGATATTTATTTTTCATTCTGCTTGTTGCATTGTACGGCACATGCTTCTTCCAGTTGTTTGCAAGTGTACCGCAGTATTTCAGCAAGGTGAGCCATTACACGGAAGATGTCATTGGTCTTCTGCTCGCACTCAACGGATTATTGGTTGTGGTCATTGAGATGCCGCTCATCGCCTCTCTCGAAAAAAGAAAAAAAATATTTCCGTTTATCATTGCGGGAGCGCTGAGCCTGCCGCTTGCATTTGGAATTCTGAAAGTTGGCGGTGGGCTGATGCTTTGGGCAATTGTTTATACCATCGTTATTACAATCTCGGAAATATTTGCAATGCCTTTCATGATGAACTATTCACTAACCAGACCTCGCAAAGAAAGACAGGGACAATATTCAGCATTGTATTCCATCGCGTTCGGTCTCGCCATCATTGCTGCGCCATCACTCGGATTGGGAATTGCAGACAAATACGGTTTCGATACTTTATTTATTTTTCTCATCTCGCTTGGCTTCGTTGTCGCACTCGGATTTGCTGCTCTCAGCAGAAAAGAAAACACGATTTAGTTATTCAACCGCTACAACAGAGATTTCAATATTCACATCTTTAGGAAGCCGGGTAACCTGAACGGTTTCACGTGCGGGAAAATCACCTTTGAAAAACGAACCGTACACTTCGTTCACGGAGGAAAAGTTATTCATGTTCGTGAGGAAAATAGTGGTCTTGACGATGTTCACGTAATCCATTCCGGCTGCTTTAAGTATTGCTCCGATGTTGCGCATGATTTGCATTGTTTCCTCATGCACATTATCGAGCATCAGGTTTCCTGTAGCAGGGTTAGTGGTAATTTGTCCTGACACGAATAATGTTTTGTCAACCTTAACCGCTTGGCTGTAGGGACCGATGGGCTGCGGTGCGTCTTTGGTGTTGATGATTGTTTTCATGACTTTCTTCGAATTATTAATTTGCACGAAAATACAAATTACGAAACAGCAACAAGTTTCTTCCGGCAAATTTACATTCAGTATATTTGCAGCAACAAACTGTTCTTTTACTTCATAGCAAACTGTTCTATCGTGTTCTTCAGAAATGGAGGATGAGGAAAGTCCGGGCAGCACAGAGCACCGCACCCCGCGAATAGCGGGGGTGAGACGAGAGAAATTTCGCTTCAACAGAAAGTGCCGCAGAAAAAAGTAGCCCTGATATGTGCAAACATCGTCAGTGGTGATAGTGAAAACGTGAGGTAAGAGCTCACGCGCTTCGTCAGCAATGGCGGAATGGGGTAAACCTTGCGGGCTGTAAGGTCAAATAAGTTCCGGCAAGTAAATGGCTCGTTGAAATTCTGATATTCATCATCAGGAACCGGAATGGGTAGACCGCAACAGATAAATGATAGAAGCCCTCCGCTTCCACGGAGGAAACAAAACCCGGCTTACAGGTTTGTTATGAAATAAAATATCCCGCAAAGGGTTTTCCGATGCGGGATATTTTTTTGGAGTCGGTATGACTATTGAATGACCAGCGTGGTTGACCAGGTTTGTCCCGGTATCTGCAATCTGAATGTGAATGTCC
>DATDOJ010000376.1:0-3716 GCA_035293345.1 Bacteroidia bacterium | reverse complement strand
AATCGGGAACGTAATTATTGAAGACCATGTGGAAATCGGAGCGCTAACCACAATTGACCGGGCAACACTCGGCTCAACCATTATCCGCAAAGGTGTGAAACTGGATAACCTGATTCAGATTGCACACAATGTTGAAATCGGAGAGAACACTGTGATTGCCGCGCAAACCGGAATTGCCGGCTCCACCAAAATCGGGCGCGACTGCATGATTGGCGGACAGGTTGGAATTGTAGGACACATTATCATTGCCGACAAAGTAAAAATTGCCGCGCAGAGCGGAATCGGTTCGAGCATTACCACTCCCGGAGAAATTGTGCAGGGCTCTCCGGCTTTCAACATCAGCGATTACAAACGCACGTATGTCCTCTTCCGCAAACTTCCTGAAATGGAAAAACGGATTCAGCAGTTGGAGGAAATTATTTCTGCGCTGGAAAAAAAATAGTTCTTACGGCTGCTTACATCTTCACCACTTTCCTCACCGCTTTGTTGCCCGCATCATCAGTTACGGTAACAAAATAAATTCCTTTTGGATAACTGCTGATATTGAGCGAAAGCGTGGCTGAGTTTGTTTGTGTTTGCTCCAGCATCTCTCCAAGCGTGTTCCAGAGTTGCACAGTGCAGCGTGCTGCTTTGCCAAAGTTTAATGTTACTTCCGTAGCAGCGGGGTTTGGGTAAAGAATAAACGGCTTTTGAGAATTGGAAATTAATTCTGAAGAAAGATCAATTTCAATTGTATTAAGCGTTGTATTGGTTACAATTGGTGTATTAAAATCGAAATAAATGTAAGCGGTATTTTTTATTGTAGTTCCATCTGCAAGATTCGGTTTTTGTTTGACTGTATAAATTATATAGCCGTGACTTGCCGGCTCATTTGTATTACTGTCAGGCAACATTATGTTGTTGAAATTAAACTTGATAATCGTTGGAGAAATATAATGTACTGACATAGGATGCGAACTGGCGAGAACTCTGAAAGTAGCTTCATCAAGAAAAGAATCCAGAGTATCTAAAACAAAAATATTATATGCATCGGCTGTTCCTGTATTCTGAAAGTTGATGGTATAAGTAAGAGGTCTGTCGGTAAATGCAGCAATATAACCCTGCGGTCCAATTCCTTCCGGAGATACGCGTTTATCGTTAGGGTCAAAAGAATTTACAACAGGTCTGCAAAGGGTCGTTATATTGTTTGTTAAGTTATTGTCATTGGGAATTGCTTCAACAATCAAAGTAAAGCAAACCGTATCACCAATGACTGCAGTTGTATGAGTTTGCACAATTACAGATGCTGTTAAACTTTGCCACCAATTATAGTATGAAGTAGAAGTGAGATTAGATGCATTCCAGATTATTGTATCTCCTGAAATGGAAGCCGGAGCGGGATTGGAAGAAACAAAAGAAACCAGAGTATCGAGAACGAGCTTAACAACTGCACTGCCTGTAGGACAATTGTTGTTTAACACATGAACATAGATGCTGCTCTGAAAGCCCGGCCGGAAAGTGCCGGTATTTAAAAGACCAAATAAATCTATTCCGGAATTGCATGTCAGGCCAAAATTATTGTTGGAAGAAGGAGAAGTGATATTATAAAGTCCGGACACAGGGCACACATCTGCATAGCTGTAATTAGCCGGACTGCCTATGCGAATCGTATAGGGTTGTCCGTTAGGCGTACTGAAATAATATCTTCCAAGAACATTAGTATTGACAGTTGCAATGGGATTGCTTCCGGTTAATAATGTTACTGGAAAAAACGGAATTCTCGTTTCGCCTGCATCAAGAGTGCAGTTACCATTGTTATCAACATATACCGTTCCGTTAACATTGCCGCAGGTGTCATAAATAGTAATTTGATTTAAAAGGTTCAGCGTATCAGCGTTACCGTCAGGACCGGTTGCAATACATTGAACAGAAAAGTTGCCTGCAAAAAAATAATCATGAGGTGTCCATGCTCCAAAAGTATTCGAGGAAATAGGGGAAACAATGGTGGTGTCAAAACTATCTCCAAAATTTATGTACACACTGATGCTGTCATTGACAAGGTATCCTGTTGCTGCGCCATACACTGAAACAAGTGCGTCTCCCGGTGGAGGACAATTATTATTGTTTAACGAATCCAGAACCGAGATTATCTGAACAGTCGTTTGTCCATAACACATGGCGATGTTTCCGGCAATAAATAAAATCATCGCTGAAATTTTTTTGGTAAATGTTTTCATGACGTTTTAGTTTTAAAATGATTATACAAACTTATACAATTATTTTCAGTGAAAAGAAACCCCTAAAGAGTTCGGAACTCTTTAGGGGTTGGTCATAACCTCATGGCACGACAATCACAGCGGGGTCGCTGAAGGGAGCAGCGCCTGCCGTTCCGTTGGCGCAAACCTGCACCCAAACTTTTGTTCCGCTCGTTTGCCCGGTAATCGTGACGGACGATTTGGTAGGCGTAACTTTAGTGGTCCATGGCGCGCTGCCAATGGGGTCTGCCGTGATTTGCACGGTGTAGTTGCGGCTTTTCTTCACGCGGTTCCAGTGCGCATCCACTTCGCCCGGGTTATCACCATGGGTGAGCGAAAGGTTTTCCACGCGCGGCAATTCGCCAACGGGCGATGGCGTGTCGCTTGCCGGCATACCGCATGATTCAATAAATGCCTTGTCGCCTTTGGCTTTGTTGTCCACCGTTCTGCCTTCGGCTGTGAGCAAATCCTGCAGCGACTTTTCGTCCGTGTCCTGAGTGGCTACTTCTTGAGCCAGCGTACTCTTGGCAGCAGCCACCCTGGCAGCCGATGCTTCTGCTTTATTTGCCGCAGTGGTGATGTCAGCCAGCGGAGGGTCGGGCGTAATGACGAGCGGAGGCAGCAGCCCCATTTTGGTTACAATGAGCCGCGCCAGCGCCACGAGGGCGGCAATGTTGAGGCCTCTCAGACCGAGTTTTACAAAGAATTTTGTCATGATTGTTGGATTTAATGATTTGTTGAATTATTGAATTATTGATTTATTGATTGGCGGGATGAAGGGCAAGACATTCAGGGCGGATGCCCGTGGGAAAGACACAACCCCGAAATTTTGATTTTTTGCGTTGAATATTGAAAATTCAACAGTGAATTCGGAATATTCAACATTGAATACCGGACATTCAACATTGAATTTCGGACATTCAACATTGAATTCGGGAGATTCAATATTGAACCTGTGACATTCACCATTGAATTTGCGGCATGCAGCATTGAACCTGTGGCATACAGCATTGAACGTGCGGGGTTCAGCATTGTATGCAAGGCATGCAGCATTGAACGTGTGGCATACAGCATTGAACGTGCGGGGCACAGCATTGTATGTGCGGCATGCAGCATAGCACGTGCGGGGTTCAACATAAAATTCTGCAACAGGCGGAACAAGAAAGTACTGTAAAATGTCATTCTTAAATCTGACATGAGAAAAAATTTTGTCTGTAATACTCTGAAAAAAATGTCTTATGCAATATGACAAAAATCATGTTTTGGATTTTTTTTAAAAAGACAGTGCAGTGATTATTCCTTCCGGAAAAGAAAAATATTTTTTTGAAAAGTATTCAAGAGTAACTCAAGTTGCCAGTTGATTAAGTGTATTAAGTTAATTGAGGTAATTAAGTTGTTTGTATTGCAGTAGATTTTGTTTTTTCTTAATTTCCTTAATTGACTTATTTAACTTAATTACCTTTTGTACTTAAATATCAGAAG
>DATDOJ010000375.1:0-5708 GCA_035293345.1 Bacteroidia bacterium | reverse complement strand
GGTGTTTTTAGATGCCATTAGATGTTGAAGTTTAATTTCATCTAATACGCACCTGTTTACTTTTATCAATCACTTGTTGCCAACGTGTTTTCAACAACAAAATGTGTCATAACTCGCGTTCTTAGGTTGACGCCTATGCGCATGTGCGGGACTCAAGTTCGTTAAGTATAAATAACCCAAGTTGCCTTTAAGAGAAAAGAATAGCAGTAAAAAGCAGCAATATTTCAGCAAATCAAGCTGATATTTCCTTTTTCGGTAGAATAATTTATTGAAAACAGAAACATCGCAAAATCGGAAATGATTTCACAACGAGTTACTCAATATTCAATCACCTGCTCCTCCATCACTTCCGGCATCGCCCGGTATTCATATTGCTGTGTACGCAACTGCGGAGTGAAACCTGCATCGGTAATAGCTTGCTGAATTCCTTTCGAAGTGAAACGATGCGGAGCACCGGCAGCGCTCACGACATTTTCTTCAATCATAATGGAGCCGAAATCATTTGCGCCTGCGTGTAGGCACACTTGTGCAATTTCTTTTCCCACCGTGAGCCACGATGCCTGTATGTTGTTGATGTTGGGAAGCATGATGCGGCTCATGGCAATCATGCGGATATATTCTTCTCCGCTCACATTACTCTCAACTCCGCGGATTCGCTTCAGCAAAGTTCCCACATCCTGAAATGTCCATGGAATAAATGCAACAAAACCTTTTGCGTCTTTTGGTTTTTCATCCTGCACTTGCCGAAGCATTACAAGATGTTCAAACCGTTCCATCAATGTTTCAATATGCCCGAACATCATTGTTCCCGAAGTGGTGATGCGGAGTTTGTGTGCAGCGCGCATCACATCCAACCACTCGCGCGCTGAACATTTTCCTTTGGAAATAATTCTGCGCACACGGTCGCTGAGAATTTCTGCGCCTGCCCCCGGCAATGAATCAAGTCCGGCTTTGCGAAGTTCGGTAAGTACTTCGGTGTGCGACATTCCTTCCAGCTTGGCGATGTGCGCCACCTCGGGCGGACCAAGTGAGTGAAGTTTCAAGTTGGGATACAGTGATTTGAGTTCACGGAATAAGTCGGTGTAAAATTTCAATCCTAAATCGGGATGATGACCGCCTTGGAGCAGAAGCTGGTCGCCACCAAAGCGGAATGTCTCTTCAATTTTTTGTTTGTACTGCGCTATGGTTGTGACGTACGATTCCTCATGACCCGGGATGCGATAGAAGTTGCAGAACTTGCAGTTGGCAATGCAAACGTTGGTGGTGTTTACATTGCGGTCAATTATCCAGGTGACTTTGTTATCGGGGCGTTTTAATTTTCTCAGTTCATTGGCAGTGAACATGAGCGCAGACGTTGGCGCGCTCTGAAAAAGAAAAACACCTTCTTCGGCAGAAAGAAATTCAAGGTTGAGGGCGCGGGAGAGAAGAGTGGCGATGTTCATGAAAATATAAATGGCTCTTTAATAATTTTGGTTTATCGTATCCGGCTTGCATGAATTACCTGAAATACTGTAAGCCGGTCTCTGAATACTTTGTAAACAAATATATAATTATTTTTGAAGACAGCGCAATGGAAATTATTTTTTGAAAGCGATTCATTTCTACACAATGCATATTTTAGAGGGAGGAAGGAAAGGGTTTGTGCAAATTTGTAAAGTTGGATAGCAAACTTTTCCGCAGTTCCGGGATACCCGCTTTCTTCGATATAAACTGCAATGGCAGTAATTTGCCTTTCGGCTGCCGGCTTAAGAAATACTTCTACTTTCTTTTTCGCCATGAAGCAATCTTAGACAAAGTTCTTTTTCTCGCGCTGCTCAATGTAATGCTTCTGCCTTGCGATGCGTTGACCAAAGTTTGAAGAAGCCGTTCGTCAGAAAGGGGAGAACCGGGTAGAACTAATTCGATCTCGGTAGTATTCTTTTTACCCTGAGCCGATTTCTCTTCCTTGATATCTGCAGTTAAATTCCTGTCAGCTTTTAATTTTCGATACAGACGTTGCCCATACGCAGCACTGGTTCGTATAGTGATAGTTGTCATGGTCAATAGTTTTATTTATAGTTGTACTATGAATTACCTTTTATCAAAACTCCGATTACATTTGCTTCCGGATTTATTTTCAGAAACAGTTTTCAAAAATACAACTTTATCTCATGAACGTTTCCATTAAAAAAGCAACCACTTACAACCGCAGAGACCATGTGGTCTTTCTGACCGGCAATGTCAGGCAGCTTACTGCATCTCAACTCGGCAAAAAAGAAATTGATTATGTCAGGGCAGAATTCAAAAATAAGAACAAGACCGTAGTTATCAATCAGTATAACCGAATGGCTTGTGTTGTAAATATTTCCCCGGATAAAAAGGAAGCACACAATCTGATTGAAGCATACCGAAAAGCGGGCTGTGATGTTCTCGCGCGATTCAATAAAGCGAAAGCAAAGCAGGTCGTTGTGGTTTCTTTTCTCGGCAAGCCGGGACTTTCTCTGGCATTTGCTGAAGGAATGGCTCTTGGTAATTATCAATTTCTCCGTTACAAAAAAGGCGCATCGAAAGAGCGCAACAGCGTCCGCACCATTCTGATTCAGGATGACTCAGTTTTAAAGCGCGATGCAGAGCTGCTTCAGATTTCTACCAACGCAGTTTACAACGCACGCAACCTGGTTAACGAACCGCAGTCATATTTAACTGCTGAAGTTCTTGCAAGTGAATTTGTGCACTTGGGAAAAGAAGCCGGATTTTCCGTCACGGTATTTGATAAAGAAAAAATTACTGAACTCAAGATGGGAGGATTACTTGCCGTAAACAAAGGCAGTATTCAACCGCCAACATTCACCGTCATGGAATGGAAACCGGAGAATGCAAAAAATAAAAAACCGATTGTGCTTGTGGGCAAGGGAGTGGTGTATGACACCGGAGGATTGAGTTTGAAACCCACGTTGAGTTCGATGGACTATATGAAGTGCGACATGGCGGGCTCTGCTGCAGTTGGCTGCGCGATGTATGCAGTGGCGAAAGCAAAACTCCCTCTGCATGTGATTGCACTTGCACCATCAACGGACAACCGCCCTGACGGAAATGCTTACGCTCCCGGTGATGTGATTACAATGTATGATAAAACAACCGTTGAAGTTCTCAACACCGATGCAGAAGGAAGAATGATACTTGCCGATGCGCTGGCTTATGCAAAACAATTCAAGCCGCAATTAGTTCTTGACTTTGCAACGCTCACCGGTGCTGCCTCTGCTGCTGTCGGTCCTTACGGAATGGTGTGCATGGGCAAAACGGATAAAGCAACTGTTGACGAACTTAAACAAAGTGGGGATGCAGTGTATGAACGTCTCGCGGAATTTCCTTTCTGGGAAGAATATTCCGAACTCATTAAGTCGGATATTGCCGACTTGAAAAATGTTGGCGGCTCATCGGCAGGGGCAATCACGGCAGGAAAATTTCTGCAGCACTTCACAGATTATCCGTGGTTCCACTTTGACATTGCGGGTGTCGGTTTTCTCCACAAGCCCGACAGCTACAGAGGGAAAAACGGCTCGGGTTATGGAGTGAGGTTTATATTTGATTATCTGAAAAAGATTTCTCAATAATATTATTAGAACGCAGATGACACGGAAAACAATGATGAATACTGATTTTTTTTATCATTATTTATCCGCTCTTTCAGCGTCATCAGCGGTCCATTATTTTAATATATGGCAGAGCAGGGAAGAGACGGACAAATAAAAGTCGCCATCACCTGTGGCGACCTCAACGGCATCGGGTTGGAAGTGGTGATGAAAACATTTCTTGACAACCGTATGCTGCAGGTTTGCACTCCGCTGATTTATGTTTCATCCAAAACAATTTCAAATCACCGCAAGGCGCTTGCGCTCAATGAATTTAATTACACCACCGTACGCTCGGCAAAAGATGCGTTGCTCCGAAAAGTGAACGTGGTGAATTGCTGGGAAGAAGAAATTCCTTTGCAGTTGGGAGAGGCAACAGAAATTTCGGGCAGATTCGCATTGCGTTCCATTGACGCTGCTGTGAATGACCTGAAGGAAGAAACGGTTGATGTGCTCGTGACCGCTCCGGTGAATAAAAATAATATTCCTCAGGATGCGGCAGGAAATGTTTTCACCGGACACACGGAATATCTCGCACAAAAATTCAACGCACCGGATTATCTCATGTTTATGGTGAGCGATACGCTCCGCATAGCACTTGCAAGCGGTCATGTTCCGGTGAACAAAATCAAAGAGAGAATAAGCGAGGAAAATATTTCGAAGCGGGTTCGGCAAATGAATAAAACACTCACACGGGATTTCGGAATCAACAAACCGCGAATTGCAGTACTTGGATTGAATCCACATTCAGGCGATGGCGGATTGCTGGGCGATGAGGAACAAAAAATAATTTCTCCTGCCGTGAAAAAACTTTTTGACGATGGAATTTATTGCTTCGGTCCGTATTCGGCTGACGGGTTTTTCGGAGCAGGTACGTTCCGGCAGTTCGATGCTGTGCTCGCCATGTATCACGACCAGGGATTGATTCCGTTCAAGACGATTGCGTTTGAATCTGGAGTAAACTTCACAGCGGGATTGCCCATTGTTCGCACCTCTCCTGACCATGGAACTGCCTATGACATTGCCGGAAAGAATAAAGCGAGCGCTTCATCATTGCGTGAAGCGGTATATATTGCTTGCGATATCTTCAGCAAGAGAAAAGAATACAAAGAACTTTCCGCCAATCCGCTCAAAGCCGTGAGGAAAGAAGCTGAACGCGGGTAAGTGTTCCAAAATCCACACATTTCTTATTGATTTCGACATGAAATAATTACTATCTTGTGCGGTTATTAAAACAGGTAAAGCCCGATGCAAAAATCGCTAAGAAAAATTTCAGCTTTTCTTTTTGCCGCCTTCCTGGGCGGGGTGCTTTTTTATGGCTTGAATCACAATCATCAAAACAAGAACAAGCAGGAGATTCAGGAAGAGGGCGGAAAGTTTTCGAAGAAGGACATGGTTGAACAAGCCATCATGCATGAGTTTGAAATCACCAAAGACCTCGCACTGAATATTGTTCCGAGAGACAGATTAATCCAGGCATACAAGTACGCTGAAGAACTGCGCACAACAAACCGCGCAGCCATCCCGAATTTCAACTGGGTTGAGCGCGGTCCAAATAATTTCGGAGGACGCACACGCTCCATTCTTGTTGACCCGAATGATGGAACCAAGAAAAAAGTTTTTGCCGCAAGCCCGGGTGGCGGTTTGTGGAAATGCGCGGACATCACCTTATCAACTCCCGGCTGGGTTCCCATCAATGACTTCTTCGCCAATCTTTCCGTCACCACGATTACCTACAATCCGCTCAACACGATGGAAATGTATTTCGGAACGGGAGAGGGCTGGCAGAATGCCGATGCTATCCGCGGAAACGGAATCTGGAAATCAAATGATGGCGGTGTAACATGGACACAACTTTCTTCAACTACCGGCTCCAGTTATTACTATGTTCAAAAAATACTTGTGCATCCGGTGACAGGAGATGTGTATGCGGCAACACGAAGCGGATTATTCCGTTCGCAAAACGGGGGAACAACATGGACAAAAGTTCTTGGCGCTGGCACAGGTGGAGTGAGCGACCGCATTGCTGATTTGGAAATTGCATCTGACAATACACTTTATGCAGCAGCCGGAATTTTTCAAACGGATGGAATTTAT
>DATDOJ010000374.1:0-5303 GCA_035293345.1 Bacteroidia bacterium | reverse complement strand
ATATTATTGACAATGCAATTTACGCCATGCCCAAAAGAGGCGAGCTTGTGGTTGAAACGAAATGCGATGCAAAGCAAATGACAGTTTGCATTGCTGATAACGGCAGCGGGATTCCCAAGGAAATTCTTTCGCGAATCTTTGACCCGTTCTTCACAACAAAAAAAGTAGGCGATGGAACAGGCATTGGCTTAGACCTTGTGATGAGAATTGTGAAGCGCCACAACGGAGAAATAAAAGTATTCTCTGAGCCGGGAAAGACGCAGTTCACAGTTTGCATTCCGTATTTTCACACGGAGAAGAAAAATAATTGATGTTAACCGCAAACAAACAGCATGAAGAAATTCTTCTCAACTCTGATTTTATTTTTTTTTGTATGTTTTATTTACGCACAAGCTGGAGAATGGACATGGATGAATGGCGACAGTGCACAGCTTCCGATTGCTCACTATGGAACACAAGGAGTTTTTGATTCTTTAAATACTCCACCTGCATTGTATGAAGCATGTGAGTGGACTGATTTGCAAGGAAACTTTTGGCTTTTTGGTGGAGTTGATTATAACGGGGCATTGGAATATGGGGACTTATGGCAATTTAAACCTTCAATTAATCAATGGGCTTGGATAAAGGGACCCGGCATTGCAGAACAAGCTGGCGTTTATGGAACGCAAGGCGTTCCTTCTCTTACCAACAATCCCGGAGCAAGAGCATGGGGATGTATGACATGGGCTGATTTAAATAATAACTTATGGCTTTTCGGTGGAATAGCTTTTGACGCAAATGGAGCACAGAATGAATTAAATGACCTTTGGAAATATGATATTTCTACGAACGAATGGACTTGGATGAAAGGAGCAGATACAATTCATTCTTCGGGTGTTTACGGAACGATTGGAGTTTCATCACCAACAAATACACCGCCTTGCATGTGGGAGAACAATGGTTCTTGGACAGACAGTAATAATAATCTTTGGCTTTTCGGAGGAATATCTTACGCTCACCTGAATGCGAGTTTAAATACTTTATGGAAGTATGATATTTCAACAAACGAATGGACTTGGATAAACGGTGTTAATACTGGATACACTCCTGCTGTTTATGGAATAAAAGGAGTAGCAAGTCCAACCAATAATCCGGGTGGCAGAACAGTTTATTGTAAATGGAAAGATAGCAATGATAATTTATGGTTCTTTGGTGGAGGTTATACTAATCACCAAAAAAATGATTTATGGAAATACAGTATTTCAACTGATGAATGGACTTGGATGAGTGGAGATAGTGCAACCATTGGGAATGTTGAGTTAGATTCTTCAATGTGTATTCCTGCAGAAAGCAATATTCCGGAAGGACGATACGAGAACAGAGCTTGTTGGACAAGGGAGTGTGATAATCTTGCGATGTATGGAGGTTATGGAACTACTGGACTTCATAGTGATTTATGGAATTATAAAATTGCAAGTGGTGAATGGACTTTGGTATCAGGTGATACTGTACACGGCTTACCAGCAGTTTATGGAATAAAGGAAGTATCAAGTCCGAATAACCGACCAGCAGCAAGCGGTGGTGCAATAGGATGGAAAGACAACTCAGGCAATCTATGGTTATTCGGAGGTAATTGGGGTGGAAATACAATGTGGAGATATGTCCCAGATTCAATTTGCCCTAATCTATGTGGCGAAACGAGCATAGCAGAAATTTCTAACGATAAAAATAACTTATCAATTTATCCAAATCCTTTTCATACTTCATGCATACTTCAAATAAGTTCTGAATTTTCAAATTCAGAATTAAAAATTTACAACACACTTGCTTTGCTTGTAAGAACGGAAAAAGTATTTCGGCAGACATCACATAATTTATATCGTAACGAATTAGCAAATGGAATTTATTTCCTTCAACTAATAAACGAGAACGGAAAGATTGCAAACAGAAAATGTATTATTGAGTAGAGCCCAGGAAGAGCAGCGGCTAACATAAAACTTCATTAACCTCATCTTCGATTTAATACTCCCATGAAACTCCCCTACATAATATTAGTTGACGATGACGCCCAAGTGCTGGGTGCCATCCAGCGCGACATGAGAAATAAATACCGGGATGATTATCGAATTGTCGGGACGGAATCAGCGAATGAAGCGCTTGAGTTAATCAAAGAATTAAAACTGAAGAACGAAGCGGTTGCACTTTTCATTTCCGACCAGCGCATGCCTGAAATGGAAGGCGTGGAATTCCTCGAGAAGGCGAGAGAGATTTACTCCGAAGCGAAACAGGTTTTGCTCACTGCGTATTCAGATATTAATGCTGCCATCACCGCAATCAACAAGGTTAAGTTGGATTATTATTTAATGAAACCGTGGAGCCCGCCTGAAGAGAAATTATATCCCGTTGTCAGTGATTTGCTCGAAGAGTGGCATGCACATTACAGGCCCGACCACGAAGGCATCCGCATCATCGGGTTTCAGTGGTCGCCAAAGTCACACAAGCTGAAAGAATTTCTCTCGGGAAACCTTGTTCCGTTCTTATGGGTCGATGCAGAGGACAACACAGATGCAGAAAAATATATTGCCAGCGCGGGAATTGCAAAATCTGATTTGCCGCTGGTGGTTTTGAAAGACGGAGCATTTCTCACGGACCCTTCTCTGCCTGCGCTTGCATCACGCGTGGGACTGCGCCAGAAACCTGAAGAAAAAATGTATGATGTAATTATCATTGGTGCGGGTCCTGCCGGACTTGCCGCTTCTGTTTATGGTTCGTGCGAAGGATTAAAAACATTGCTCATCGAGAAAAGCAATCCGGGCGGACAGGCAAGCAGCAGTTCGCGCATTGAAAACTATTTAGGATTTCCAGCGGGACTTTCAGGAGGTGAACTTACACGCAGAGCCATTGCGCAAACGCTTCGCTTCGGCACGGAAATACTCACACCCCAGGAAGTGAAAAAGATTTCTTCGCAGGATGGCTATAAGAAAATTGAATTGGCTGACGGAACAATCGTTCACAGCAAAACAGTGGTCATCGCCACTGGTGTCGCCTACATGAAGCTCGACATTCCGGGCATTGAACGGTTCACGGGTTCCGGAATTTACTATGGCGCTGCGGCAATTGAAGCGCATGCCTGCCGCGGTGAAAACATTTACATCGTGGGCGGGGGGAACTCTGCCTGCCAGGCGGCAATGTACTTATGCAATTTCGCCAAAGAAGTTCACATCCTCCTAAGGCGTGAAGCGTTAAAGCAAACAGCGGCTAATTATCTCGTGGAAAATATCAGCCGTGTACCTAATATTATTGTGCATGGCAACACGGAAGTTTCAGCGGTGCACGGAGAAAATGGTTTAGAGAGAATCACATTGAAGAATTCAAATACGGGAGAGGAAATCACTGTGCTTGCCAAAGCATTGTTCATTTACATTGGCGCAAAACCGGGAACCGCATGGCTTGACGACACATTGGAGAAAGATGATAAAGGATTTATCATTACAGGAAGAGAGCTGATGAAAGAAAAATCGTTTAACACATTCTGGAAACTGGAACGCGAACCGTATTTATCGGAAGCAAGCATACCCGGAATATTTGCATCGGGTGATGTGAGGTATGCTGCGCTGGCCGGGATTTCCTCTGCTGTGGGCGAGGGTGCGATGGCGATTCGGTTTGTAAGAAAATATCTGCAGGAAATGTGAGCCACAGATTTTCACAGATTATTTTTTATCTTTATCGAATTAAATCAGGAAAATAAAATGAGCCACTTTATAATAAAATCAGCACACACTGCCGAGGATTGCAAGATGGCAGTGAAACATTTCCGGGAACACCATGCAAATTATTTAACGCACTTTCTGTGGGGCTGCTATGACAACGACCATACTGCTTATGCCATTGTTGATGCGGAAACCCATGAGGAGGCGAAGATGACTGTGCCCCCGCTTTTCAGGGATAAGGCGGTGGTGGTGAAGATTGTGAGCTTTGACCCGAAGAAAGCGGGAGACCCGATGCACAATGGGTAAACACCTGAAACGAGAAATTGTCAGGAAACAATTTGCGTTACAGTTAAATCTTTTTTCGGGACATCATCTCTCAACTTAAAGTCAAGTCGTTTCATTTCCGTTACATCTATACTGTAAAAGCCAAACTCTTCCGCCACTTTTCCGGTGATGAGGTAACATCCTCGCCCGGTGAAAGGATATTTTTTCAGCACATCAGGAAAATGAGTGGTGTCAATCCAGTTTCCGTTTCTGTCAAGAAAAGTTCCGAAACTCATCTCTTCGCCTTTCTTTGTTCGAGTGCGTTTGCGCGTGACCGAATAACCAACTATAGAAATTATTTTTCCGAGATGATTCCGTAACTGCTTTGAACCAAGTAAAAATAACTCACCGCTGAGACGCTGAGACGCAAAGTCGGATTCAATTTTCAATGCTCTTTGCGTCTTGGTGTCTTCGCGGTAAAACTTTTCCCTGAGTAATTCAAACGGAGAGCAAAGCGGGAATCCAAGTATTTCAATTTCATCCCACGCATCATCCAGCCAGGTGTGATGCAACTGCGGCAGATGAAAATTCTTTCTGTCTGTTTCAAACAATTCCTTTTCCTTTTTTGTTTTTTTCTCTGCTCCGATAATTGAATGTACATCCCACAGCAGCTGCTTTTTTGTTCTGTCAGTGAAACGAAACGCCCCGATACGAATGAGAATTCGTAACTGCTCCAAGGAAATGGAAATTCGTTTCATGAAATTCTCCAGCGAAGAGAATTCTCCGTTTTCATTTCGCTCAGCCAAAATATTTTCTACCGTGTGGAGCTCGAGTTCCGCCATCATGTGAAAGCCGAGATAAATATCATCACCAAACATTGCAGTCAGGTATTCGCTTCGATTGATTTCAGGCGCGTGAATTTTTCCTCCGCACATGCGCGCTTCGTGCACGTAAAATTCTGCGGCATAAAATCCTCCTCCATTATTAAGCACTGCAACCATAAATTCCAGCGGGTAATATGTTTTTAAAAACATGCACTGGTAACTTTCTACAGCATACGATGCGCTATGACCCTTACTGAAAGCATAGCCGGCAAAACTTTCAATCTGCCGCCACACTTCTTTGGTAATTGTATCGGGATAACCAATCGTTTTGCAGTTGGTAAAAAATTTCTCTTCAACTTTTTTGAATTCTTCCCGTCCGCGGTACTTGCCGCTCATGCCTCTACGCAGCATGTCCGCTTCGGTTAAAGTAAGCTTTGCAAAGTGGTGCGCCACTTTAATCACATCTTCCTGGTAAACCATTACCCCATATGTTTCCGGCATAATTTCCATCATTACAGGATGAGCC
>DATDOJ010000373.1:0-10625 GCA_035293345.1 Bacteroidia bacterium | reverse complement strand
CCAGTCACTGCCTGTTGCTGCGAAAACTTCGCAGTGCTTGTGTGCAGCATACTGCATCAATGCTGCACCAACTCCTCCTGCGGCAGAGTGAATCAGAACTTTATCACCTTCATTTAAATGCACAGCAACAGCAGCGCAATAATATGCTGTGCAATATTGTGTGAGCAGCGCAGTGGCTTCCGCAACATTCGGTTTGTCAGAAATTTTTATAGAGGCGCGCGCATCTGCAACTGCATATTCCGCATAACCACCAAAGTGTGTGAACGCTGCAACGCGGTCGCCTTCTTTAAATTCTTCAACGTTGTCTCCAACTTGTTCAACGTGCCCGCAAACATCATAACCAATCAGCGAAGGCAGCGGTGGTGCATCACGATAAATTCCCTGCCGCGCATGTATATCAGCGAAGTTCAACCCGAAGCCCTCCACTTTAATCAGCACCTGTCCTTCTTTCGGAACGGGCTTTGCAACTTCGCGAATCTCAAACGCTTTGTCAGCGTCTCCGTGCTTGACTATGTAGATTGCTCTCATGTTTTTGCCATTGCTACCCTCTGACTCCCTAAAGGGAGAACCGCTCACGCTCTTGTGCGGTTGGTTTCCCCTTTAGGGGCAAGGGGTGAGCGCTGGATTTTTTAATCACACCAATCACCCAATCAGTTTAATCCCAGTTCAGACATTTCCTCAAACACCTTCTCCCACTCCACATTCATCTCCTTCAGTTGCCCGTCTATCGTGTTAAACTTCGCCAGCGTTTCTTTGAAAACTTTCTGGTCGTTGTAAATATCAGGAAGTGCTAACTCCGTTTCAACTTTTTCTTTCTCCGATTTTATTTGCGCAATTTTTTCCTCCAGCTTCTGAAACTGCGTGGTCAGTTTCTTTTTCTTCTTCGCAGCATCATCGTTAGCATGCACCGGCTTTTGTTTCTCCACCACCTTCGCTGTCTTTTCTTTTTGCTTCTGCTGCTTCGCTGCAACAGCTTCTTTCTGCTTCACCGCTTGCTTTGCATATTCATATTCTTCCCAAGTCCCCGGGTATTCTTTCAGCACATGGTCTTCTATCCACCAGATTTTGTTTGCAAGCTGCGAAACAAAATAACGGTCGTGCGAAACGAAAATAAAAGTCCCCGCAAAATCCTGCATCACCTGCACAAGCAAATTCACCGACTGCATGTCGAGGTGATTCGTTGGCTCATCAAGAATCAGGAAGTTTGCTTTACTCAGGATTAATTTCGCAATCGCTATGCGCGCCTTCTCCCCTCCCGACAGCACTTTTATTTTTTTCATGATGTCATCCCCGCCAAAAAGAAATGCGCCAAGCAAAGCCCGCAACGTATTTTCTTTTTCTGCCGGAGCAAAATCCTGCAGCTCTTTAATGAGTGTATTATCTAAACCCAATGATTCCAATTGGTGCTGCGCGTAAAATGATTTGCGCACATTGTAACCGTCCTCAATCTTCCCGTCAAAAACTTCCGAGCCGAAAAGCATCCGCAGCAGCGTTGACTTCCCTTTTCCGTTCGCGCCAATCAATGCAATTTTATCTCCGCGGTGAATCTGCGCTTCGCTCTTGCCGAAAATCCGCAGTGTGCCGTAGCTCTTTTCGCGGATGTGAATATTCTGTATCACCTTCCCCGGCTGCACACCAATGTCGAACTTTATGTTGATGACCGGTCCGCGCGAAGCCACCGCTTCCACCCGTTCCAGCTTGTCGAGCTGCTTGATGCGCGACTGCGCCATCTTCGCCTTCGATGCTTTGGCGCGGAAACGGTTGATGAGTTTCTCCTGCTGCTTAATGTAGTCCTGCTGGTTGTCGAACTGCGCCTCCTGCAATTCATCGCGCAGCGCTTTCTCCCCTTGGTAGAACGTGAAGTTGCCCGGGTAAATCGTAATCTTCTCGTTCGCTATTTCAGCAATCCGGTTCACCACGTTGTCTAAGAAATAGCGGTCGTGCGAAACAATGATGACCGTTCCCGCATAGTCCTGCAGATATTTTTCAATCCATTGTATCGAAGGCAAATCAAGGTGATTGGTCGGCTCGTCCAGGAGCAGTATGTCGGGGCGCTGCAGCATAATCTTGGCAAGCATCACCCGCATGCGCCACCCGCCCGAAAATTCCGACAGCGCTCGTTTCAAATCGGCAGTCGAAAATCCCAAACCCTCCAGCAGCTCTTCCGCGGTGTGCTGAATGGTGTATCCGTCCAGCGCCTCATACAGTGCCTGCTTGTCGTGCAGGTCGTGCAGCAGCTCTTCCCCGTGCTCATGCTCGAGGCGCGCAAGAATTTTTTCTATGTCTTCGTGCAGCGCAAGCTGCTTTTCAAATGCCTCCAGCGCCACATCCAGGATGTTTTTTTCGCTGTCATACGAAAGCAAATCCTGGTTGAGGAAACCGATGGAAAGATTTTTCAGCTTCGTGATGCTGCCGCTTTCAAGCGAGTACTCCCCGTTGATGAGCCGCAGCAGCGTTGACTTGCCCGTGCCGTTGGCGCCAATGAGCCCAACTTTGTCACCCGGGTTAATCTGCCACGTGGCATCTTTATACAGGTATCGCCCCCCGAATTCGAAACTTATTTTATTGAGTGAAAGCATCCCGCAAAGATGCGACTATTCTTCCGAGCGTGGCGAAGCAAACCGTCAGTGTTTTAAAAAAAATTGGAGCCGAACATTTGTAGCTCTCACCACCTCTCCGCCCGCTTTCCCTCCCGAAAGGGTCCGTCAATCGAGGCTATGCACGAAGGTCTCGGAATTCTCTCAAACTTTTTTGTTCCCGGAGAAAAGATATTTTTGCGAGTGATATGACCTGCATTCACATTAAAGCGACATGTTAATTTCTGTATTTTATGAAGTATAATTTCCCCACCATAAAAATTAATAAGGATGAAAAAACTTGGCTTGCTAAAGTTTATGAAAAGCTTTTGTCAGGAGATAAGATAGATAGGAGCATTATTAGAGTTGAGTTACATAAAAAGATTTCGAGCAATTTTGATCCTTCACGAATTGACAGTAGATTAATAAAGAACTATGAAGACATTACTCTGCTCGGGATTTATCACGTTGATCAAAATTCTGCATTGATTGAAAGCACAGATAAAGTTTTACTATACATCAAAAATCTAATTATTAATTCTCCCGATAAAACATCAGTTATCACCAGTAATGAAATCAGTAGCGAACTTAAAATACCAATGAACTATGTTTCTATAGTATTTAAACTCATTGATGATTTAGGTAGTTTTTGGAAACAGAAAGGTATTAAAGCTATAAATGGAGAACAGACTTCATATTTAAGTGTCGATGAGTATAGTGTTTTTGAAGACTATTTAAAGTATGATGGAATTGAACAAGTGATAAACAATTTTTACCTTAAAGGAAACCCGAAATTAAAGGATGAATTTATACCTGTCCGGAAAAAGAAAAAAACAAAATCCCAGAAAAACAAAGTCTCAAAGATTTTTATCAGCCACGCAAGCAAAGACAAAAAATTAGTCGATGAATTTGTCAATCAAATATTAATCTTAGGATTAAAAGTTAAGGAAGATGATATTTTTTGCACCTCTATAGAAGGCTTGGATATAGAAACGGGAGAAGATTTTAGAAATCACATTAAAGAAAAGCTTCAAGATACGCGACTAGTTATTCTCTTAATAACTCCAAACTATAAAGAAAGTGAAATGTGTCTAAATGAAATGGGTGCTGCATGGGCTTTAGACAGAAAAATTGTTCCAATAATTATTGAACCAATAAATTATGAAAATGTTGGAGTGTTAATGAAGGTAAAACAGATTGGAAAATTAAATGACTCTGTTTTTCTAGATAAATTAAAGGACAATGAAATCGAAAAATTAAAATTAAATTTTGAAAAAATTAAAACAGCTAGGTGGAGCAAATTCAAATCCGATTTTATTGATTACGTCAATCAATACACTAAAGCTTTACAAAGTGAAACTCCAAAGATTAATTCAGCCCAAGCAGATATAATTTCAGAAATAAGACACAATTTTAAAATAGACAATCTGCTCTGGGCTAGAATAATTTATGAGCTGGGAGTTGCAAGATTTCAATGGACAACAGGACAAACACTAATTAAAAAAACTGGAATAGATCAGCATCATATTACTGAGTTCATTAATTATAAGCCCGATATAATATTACGAACTACAAAGGCAGCTTCGGATATTGCTATCTACAGATTAACTGAGCAAGCTAAAGAAACTTTTGCTAGAGTTTATAAATCGTTCTTATCAGAAGAAGTTTTTGAAGGCATATTTGTAAACCAAAATGATCCACCTCTTCAGCCGCCAGATCAACAGCTGAACGATCATTATTTTAATGCTGGAAATCCTATTGACTTAAACAAATATGATATTGAACTATCCATTAAGACCAATAAGGATTATTGGCGTTGTGGGATACGATTTTCTAAGGATAGTTTTTTTAATAATGGGCGTCACGAAGTTTATCCATTTTACGGGATACATAAGGATAAGAACTTTAATGGCTTCCGAGTTTTTTGCTATGATGAAAAAAATGACATGTCAATCCTTGCAAACTCCCCCGCTGAAAACCAATGGATAAATATTCTTACTCAAACTCAAAATAATACGACAAACTTGTCCGTTCCTGAATTGCGCCCTAGTTCCAGAACAATAAATGGTTATAGATATTGTCAAATCTTGGCATGGGCTGATGAACATCCGTTCGAGATGGAGTATAAAATAAAATTGATAAAAAAATATATTTGATGAAACCTATCAAAACATGGTGTCTTATAATTTAAAATTTAAACGCTTCTTAAAAAGATTGCGGAATAAGCAGAAATTAGCTCTTATTGAGGCAGCTAATATTCTCATTAATAGTCCTGAAGAGTCAGCCCATTATTCCTCGTTGCTAAATGAAGCTGATAACATAAAGAATGCTATCGAATACTTTCAAACGGAGCACTATAAGATTATTTGCGATAGTCTAAAAATTCCTATGCCTGATCTTGAAGATTCTAAATTTTATTATAGGTATAACTTTGATGACGATGAAGGAGATAAATATATTCTTACAAAAGAAGGTCTTTATGATGTCAGAGATAGAATACGAAAAGAAAAAAAAGAAAGAAGAGAAATTGCAGGGTTTTGGATTTCAATGATTATTGGACTTTTAGGAACCTTAATTGGATTAATATCTGTTATAAAAAATTAAAATACTCTGTTGGGCGATTTCTATACCAAAGCGCAAACCAACTTCGCCCTTTTCATTTTCACAAATAAACACACCCACTTCGACAAGCTCAGTGCATCGCCTAACCCCTCTCACTGGCGCACATTGCCAATGCGCAGAGGGGAATGCCTGCGTTATTAACAGAGAAAAACCGAGTTTCAGCTCTTAAGCCGACTATAATAGAATCTAAGTCGAGTGGAATTGAAACGATTCCGATTGGAATCAAAGCTAAGTCGACTGGAATAGAAACGATTCCGTGTGGAATTAAACCTAAGTCGTGTGGAATACAAACAATTCCACATGGAATCAAACCTAAGTCGACTGGAATAGAAACGATTCCGTGTGGAATTAAACCTAAGTCGAACGGAATAGAAACGATTCCGTGTGGAATCAAACCTAAGTCGAATGGAACAGAAACAATTCCACATGGAATCAAAGCTAAGTCGAACGGAATTGAAACGATTCCGATTGGAATCAAACCTAAGTCGGCCTGAACAGAACCCTGCTGGGTGAAGTTTCGCGCCTGAGCCAAAGCGCAAGGCAACTTCGCCCTTTTCATTTTCACTACTGGGGTAATCACCCAATAATTTTTTTCTTTCCCATTCTTTCTTGGTGTTCAGTAAGGCTGTCCGTGAAAAGTGCCATTGAATCCTTCATATTGGCATTGATGGTGAAGTATAAACGATATACTATTGCATTGAAATTGATAACCCGATGTTACCGGGGTTTGCTTTGAAAAAAGAGAGAAGAAAAATTCATTTATTAAATAGCACGACAATGAAAACAAAATTACTTCTCGTTGCAATGATTATTGCAACTGCTCATTTCTTTTTGCCCGCTATTTCTTTTGCCCAGGGCAAATCAGCCAAAGGACTGATTCGCCTTTTTGGCGAACATCAAACGTCAGACAGGAAGGACTTCCATCCTCAAACCTTCCTGCCCGGGAGGTATGCTTCGGACTTCGGTATGAACATGATGGAAGATGGAAAAAATCTGCGCCCTGAGATTACACCCCTGAATAAACCCGGGAGAAACAAACCGAAGGCGGTTACTTCAGTAGTCCAGTTAAATGACAGCATCTATAATTGGGAATGGGATACCCTCATCAATGGATGGAAAAACAATTGGAAAATAATAAATATTGTTTACGATGGCAACAATAATCTGACGAGTAAAGTAAATCAACAATGGAATGTCAGCGTCTGGTTGAATTCCTCGAAATACATCTATACCTACGATGCCAATAATAATCAGACCAGTTACCTGTGGCAATACTGGAACGTCAGCGCCTGGGTGGATAACCGACAATTCTTATCTGCATACGATGCCAACAATAACAGGACAAATTATTTAGAGCAACACTGGAACGGCAGCGTCTGGGTGAATTATCATCAAGCCACTTATACCTACGATGCAAATAATAATCTCACAAGTGATTTGAATCAACATTGGAACGGCAGCGCGTGGGTTATTTTGGGTCTGGACACCTATGCCTACGATGCCAATAATAACCAGATAAATAAATTAACACAGGACTGGAACGGCAGCGCATGGGTAAATTTAGGGCAAGTCATCTTTACCTACGATGCCAACAATAACAGGACAAGTGTGTTATACCAAAATTGGAACGGCAGTGCATGGGTGAATATATATCTATGGAACTTTACATACGATGCCAACAATAATCAGACAAGTTGGATGGAACCAATCTGGAACGGCACCGCCTGGGTGAATGACCATCAATACCTCTATACTTACGATGTCAACAATAATTTGACAAGTGTGTTGTATCAATACTGGAACGGAAGCGTCTGGTTGAATGGCTGGTTCCACACCTATACATACGATACGAATAATAACATGACAAATGATTTAGAACAGCAATGGAACGGCAGCGCCTGGTATAATGACTACCAATACACCTATACATACGATGCCGGCAATAACCGGACAAGTGAAACATATCAAATCTGGTACGGCAGCGTATGGGTGGATTTCTGGCTGAACACCGGGACTCACGATGCCGACAATTTTATGGAAAGCGATAGATTTAAATACACGGTCTGCAACATTGCCAGCACTTTTGGCTATTGTGGCGACAGCACCCGCTATTATTTTCATACCGCAGTCGGAATAATTGATTTGGCGACAGAGGATGGCGGCATAACGGTTTATCCTAATCCTGTCATCAGCGAATTGAACATTCAAAATAATTCCGCTCAAGCTTTTCAATTCACTCTTTACAATTCTTTGGGAGAAAAAATAATCAGTAAGTCATTGACGGGTAAAACAAGCACGATAGATTTATCTTCTTACTCAGACGGCATTTATTTTTACCAGGTAATTGAACGAGATTACAAAATGACAGCAGGAAAAATAATTAAGCAGTGAAATAAAATCCGCATTGGGCGAAGTTGTCTTCATAAGCAACTTCGCCTTTTTCTTTTTTACTCCAAAAAATAAACTCCCGATTTTTTGTTTTTCTTATTTTTACTCGCAAGTAAATTCATTGCTGATAATTTTTTGTAAAAATAAAATCCCATGAAAAAAATCTTACTCCTTAATTTTATGTTTTGTATTTTGTTTTCTGCATTCTCACAAACCACTTTTCAGAAAACGTACGGTGGCGGTCTGAGCGAGGCGGGAAATTTTATTGTGCAAACTGCTGATGGCGGTTATGCTGTGTGCGGTCTCAGGCAAATTCCTTTTTCATATGCCGATGGATACCTGCTGCGACTCTCTGCTGTTGGCGATACTCTATGGACAAACATGTCCATCGGTCCCACTGATGTTACTGCTTACGCCATCACGCAGACAGCCGACCAGGGTTATGTTGTTGCCGGCTTCTACGATGAGCAATTTGTTGGTGGAAGAGACGTTTACCTGGAAAAAAGAGACAGCATCGGCAACTTACTTTGGTTATATAAGTATGGCGGTGGTATGACTGACGAAGGTTACGCCATGCAGCAAACCAGCGACAATGGATTTATTATTGCCGGTATGACACGCAGCTTCGGAAGCGGCAATGCAGATATGTACATAGTCAAGACAGATAATTCCGGTAACCTGTTATGGACACAAGTATTTGGTCACTCTGGCAATGAATACGCATATTCAATAAAGGAGACCAGCGATGGCGGCTTTATTATTGCCGGGAAGGGGAGCGTTGGAGCAGGAGGAACAGATATGCTGCTGGTTAAAACCAACTCCACCGGGAATATTCTTTGGTCAAAAACATTTGGCACAACGGCTAATGAAGACGGTTATTCTGTTGAACAAACTAATGACAGTGGTTTTATCATTGCCGGCTCAAACGGAGTCACGAGCGGTTATTATAATGTATTGTTAATTAAGACGGACACCAGCGGAACATTGCAATGGTCAAAAACTTATACGAACCTGTTGCACAACTATGGCAAGTCCGTAAGGCAAACTGCAGACGGAGGATATGTTATTGCCGGCTACACCGATAATACAGGAATAAATTCTGCAGATGCTTACCTGGTAAAAACCGATGGCAGCGGCAACATGCTTTGGTCAAAAACTTACGGGGTGGCAACATGGACTGAACTTGCTTATTGCGTACAGCAAACCAATGACGGAGGGTATATTCTTTCCGGCTACACAAACACGGCAAGCAACGGACATGATGTTTACATAGTCAAGACCGACAGCCAGGGCAACAGCGGATGCAACGAAGCTGCCGGTTCAACAACAGTCAATACCATTTCCCTCCAGGTTATGCCCGACACACTTTCGGTTTCTTCGGGTGGTGCAATGGATTTGGACAACCCGCAAATCAGCAGCGAAGGAACGTTTGCAACGCTTTGCTTAATCACGGGTAATGATGAGACATCAAGGAGTGAAAATCAAATTTCAATTTACCCCATTCCATCTGCATCAGAAGTAACTTTAAACTTTAGAAGAGAAGCAAGTCGCGATGTGCTGCTCCGCAACATGCTTGGAGAAATATTATTTGCCGTCACTGCAAGCGCGGTGCAGCTAAAAATTGACATGCGAGATTTTCCTAAAGGAATTTATTTTGTCTCAGCGAGGGATGAAAAAAATAATTTGGTGGTGAGGAAGATTGTGAAGATGTAATCCGCTTTTTACATTTTCACTCCTGTGGTAATCCCAGTTCATCCAAACAAAAAAGCCCTGTTTTGTCATTATCACAAGGGCAATGTTGGTTAACACAGAGACAATGTTAGCCAACACGAAGGCAATGTTCATGAACACAGAGACAATGTTGATGAAAACTGTCACAATCTTCATTACGATTAAGACAATCGTAACCAAAACTGTGGCAATCTTCCTTACGATTAAGGCAATCGTAGCTACGTTTATGAGAATCGTAATCAAAACGGTCAGAATCGTAGTTAAGATTAAGACAAACGTAGTTACGTTTAAGACAATCGTAGCTACGTTTATGAGAATCGTAACTAAAACTGTCACAATCGTAGTTAAGATTAAGACAAACGTAGTTACGTTTAAGACAATCGTAGTTACACTTGGGAGAGTTGTAACCTCAATTCTATAAAATACACTGATTTCAAAGTATTCATGAAGATTAAAGATTTAATCCCCTGTTAGGGTGGACAACTTCGCCCTTTTCATTTTCACTTCTGCGCTAATCACATCTGTGGCGGGGTTCCGGTAACAATTTTAAAATTGTACATCGGGTTTTTCAGTACACCATAGAGCCGCACCCAAATGGGCAGGAGCATTTCTGCGCCTCTTGCTGAAGTAAGGTCTCCCAGGTCCATCATATTTTTCTCTTTCCAGCCAAAAGATTTCAGCAGCTCTTTCACTTTCGCTTTTGCTCCATCATCGTTGCCGCTGAGGAAAACAGTGTGGTCTTCGGGCAGCAAACCGGGGTTCACCATGACAAAAGCGTTCATCGTGTTCAACGACTTCACAACTTTTGTATCAGGATAGTTTCTCTGGATTTGTTCGGCAAGCGAATCGGTGTTGCAAACAGATAAGGAAGGAGGAAACCCTTTGGAAAAGTCGAGCGGGTTCGAAATGTCGAGGAGCATTTTATCGGCAAGATTAATTTTTCCCGCCAGCTCAAGCGCAGGCAGCGTACCCGCACCGTTGGTGGCATTAACAATAAACTCACCGAATGCGGCAGCTTCGGCATAAGTGCCTGTTCTAATCCCGGGGAAATTTTTAAGCCACTCGCCAAAGGGAGGCCTGCCGAAATTATCGGGTGCAGTTTTCGCAAGTGTGTCATTCACATTGCGTGTGCCAATCATTATCCCGTGACCGAGCGATGATAATTTTTCCGCAATGGTCTGCCCGACCACCCCGGTTCCGAATACTGCAATCTTCATTTTCTATGGTTGTTTAGGTTTGAATACACTATTGTTTCTACTGCAAAATAAGCAGGTTAATTTCTTTATTGCAGGAGTTACTTTGCTGGTC
>DATDOJ010000372.1:0-2358 GCA_035293345.1 Bacteroidia bacterium | reverse complement strand
AAAAAGTAATCCGGAACTCCTGCCTTTTTTGTTGGGGAAAAATCCAAACGGAATCACTAATGGTGTAGGCACTTCTTCAATGACCAAATATGCCGGACCGGTAACAATTTTTTTCTGGTTGATGACACGCAATCTGTTTGACTTTATATAAAAGTGCGGAGTGTCCAGATTGCACGTTGTGTATTTTCCAGAGCGTATATAAAAATCATTGTTCGCATCGCGCTTCACCGTGTCACCGTGGATATAGCCCTGCCCCTCCTGCGTGGTGACATAAGTTATCTTTCCTTTTTTTGTGTCAAAGTTGTAGTGCATCGTGTACGCTGTGAAGTTCTGAGCGCCCTGCGAAAAGACGGGCAACTGTTTCATAACACCATCTGTGTCGCGAACTCCTTCGGCATAAAGTGTTCGCGTATTCCAGTCAATCTCAATGTAGCCCGCTTTGATGTTCATATTCTCGTAAGTAATCTGCGCTTCGTTTCGCAGATATACTTTGTCTTCCCACAAATTAAAGCGGATGGTATCTTTGGAATTATACTTCACCTGCGACTTAAGTACATCCGTTGATGGCGTCTTTGTTTTAACCGAATCCGTATCAGCAGGAAATTCATAACCGGCTGTGAAAAAGTATTTCGAACCCTCAGAATTGAAAAGCGTAATTGCATTAACCTTGCTATGAAAAGAGCAGGCAAAAATGAAAACAATAAACAGCAGGGAATTTCCGTTGCGCAAGGGGAAAAAGTTTTTTCTTTTTATGTGGTCGCGTCCAAAACTATTTAAAAATACTGAACAGGTTGTGAAACCGATGGTTGTTTTACTGATAGCCGGTGTTCTTATTTTCTATCCGCTTTATTCCGGTTCATCCAAACGTAAAGCGGGAAATAAAATTACATGCGTGGTGATTGATGCCGGGCATGGCGGATACGACAGCGGCTGCCTGGGCGCGCACAGCAGGGAAAAAGACGTCACGCTTGCCATTGCGCTGCGTCTCGGAAAATTTATTGAGACCAATTTCAAAGACGTGAAAGTGGTTTACACGCGCAAGACGGATAAGTTCATCGGGCTTGATGCGCGCGCTGAAATTGCCAACCGCAACAAAGCGGATTTATTTATTTGTATTCACTGTAACTCCGGTGCGAAAGCCGCTTACGGAATCGAAACCTATGTGATGGGCTTGCATAAGACAGATGAAAATCTTGCCGTAGCAAAACGCGAGAACTCTGTTGTAATTCTGGAAAAGGACTACAAGAAAAAATACGAGGGCTTCGACCCCGATTCCCCGGAAGGAAATATTATTTTCTCCATGTACCAGAATGCTTTTCTCGAACAGAGTTTGCTCATGTCAACGCTCATTCAGAAAGAGGCGACTGACTTTGCCGGCAGGCATAACCGGGGTGTGAAGCAGGCGGGATTTCTTGTGCTCTTCAAAACCTCCATGCCGAGTTTGCTTATTGAAGCGGGTTTCCTGACCAACCCGCAGGAAGAAAGATATCTCATTTCGAAAGAAGGTCAGGATAAAGTGGCGTATGCCGTTTACCGTGCGTTCTCCAATTATAAAAAAGGAAACGGTGCTGCGACTGAAAAGGAATCGGGAGAAAAACCGGATGCAAAAGATACAGTGGTTAAAAAGGTTCCTTACATAATTGATATTGCCTCTGTTTCAAAACCGGTTTCTCCTGAGAAAAAGAAAAAAGAAATAAATGTGTCAGGCAATTCAGTTATAAAAGAAAAACTTTCAGCTCCAAAACAAGATACTGCTGAAATGGTTAAGTCAGAAACTATAAAAGAAGTGCCGGTTAAAGAAATAAAAACATATTCGGAGTGGAAAAATAAATCCGATTCATCAGCAAAAGTAAAACCTGAAGCTGTTCCTGCTGAAAAAGCTGAATCGCCTGCTGCCGGGGAAATTTATTTCACCGTTCAGATTGCCACGTCAGGAAAGCTGCTGCCGAAAAACAGTTCCGTATTTAAAGGCGAGGATAATATTATCACGGATAAAGTGAACGGGCTTTACAAATATATGGCAGGAAAATATTCCACATTTGAAGAAGCATTGAAAAAAAATCGGGAGCTGCGCGCTGAGAAATTCAAAGACGCTTTTGTTGTCGCCTATCGAAATGGTGTCCGCATCTCCGCTGCCGAAGCGCAGGCGTTGCTCAAAAAGAATTAATTTAGTCCCCCGAATAAATTATACGTTATTGGTTATTAGTTATACGACTTTCTGACATTGCCAATGCCGTATAACCTATAACATGTAACATATAACGAATTTAATAAATGAAATTCAAACTCAGCAACGAAGTCAAAACCGGTATGATTCTTTTTGCCGGTGTTTTTATTCTCATCTGGGGAATCAATTAT
>DATDOJ010000371.1:0-3122 GCA_035293345.1 Bacteroidia bacterium | reverse complement strand
GCGGGTTTGGTGGTTGCAATATCGCTTTTCTCGGCAGCCACATCGCCTTTGGCTGACAGTTGAAGGTTGCGGTTGGTGACAAACGTGCCGCGGAAGGTGTTGAAATCAGCGGAGAACTGAGGAGTGAAATCGCCTGCATGGTCGGCAAGCACATTGCGGTAGCGCAGCGTGATGGTTTCGAACGTTGCCAGGTCGGCACGCAGATATTCGGTGACTCCGTGCGGATAGAATTCTTCATAGAACGTGTCGTTGTCGCGGTAGGTGTAGCGCACCTGCCCCTCGTTGTCGCTGATGTTTTTTTCCAGCGCCTTGCGGGCTTCTTTCATGCCAATCGTTTTGCCTTCCTTCACTGCCTCGTTGAGCGACTCGCTTGCCAGGTCGCCAAAATAGGCGTTGTATGCCACGGTGACATCGTTGAGGATTTGGGTGAAAATGCCGCCCGGGTTGTTGCCAGCGAGCCGCTGGATGTGGTCTTCGGTGAACCCTTTGAGACGCTCTAAGCTTATTTTTGCGCTCAGAAAGAGAATGCGGAAATACTTGACAAGTTCAATCATGGCTTTTGAGATTTAGGATTTGGGATTTGGGATTTAGGATTTTTAAAATATTGTTGTTTTGAATGAATTATCGTTTCCTTTTTCGGAAGCCCGCCTTGTATGCGTACAAGGAGCATTTCCTTTTTCGGAAGCATGGCTTGTATGCTTACAAGGGGCATTTCCTTTTTCGGAAGCACGCCTTGTATGCGTACAAGGAGCGTTTCCTTTTTCGGAAAGGAGTGTCCTGAACTTAAAATGGGCATTGAATTTTTATTATGGTTTAATAACTGCTTATTAATGTAAATTCCCCTCTTGCGCATCTTTAATCATTTTCTCATTCGCAACTATAACAATTTCCACACGCCTGTTCTTTGCCCTTCCCCTCTTGGTATTGTTATCCGCAACGGGTTGATTAGAGCCATTTCCTACTGTTGTCATACGACTGCGGGTAACCCCTTTTGAAATAAGAAAATTAGCAACGCTCTCTGCCCGTTTTTCTGATAATGGTTGATTAATGGCATCGCTTCCTGTAGTATCTGTGTGACCTGAAATTGCAACATTTGTTTCAGAATTATTCTGCAATGTTTGAGCAAACTTACTGAGCGCATCTTGCGATTGTGAATTCAGCGTACTTGAATTTGTTTCAAATAAAATACCTGCATCAAAAGTTACTCTCAGCCCCTCGCCATTATTTACTTTTTCAACTTTAGCAGATTTTATTGCTTTAATTTCCTCTGCTTGTTTGTCCATTTTGTGCCCGATTAATCCACCGGCAACTCCGCCAACAAGAGCTCCGAGTACTGCCCCTAATCCTGTATTTCCTGCTGCATTGCCAACGGCAGCACCGGTAGCAGCACCGGCAGCCATGCCTACAACTACTCCTTTATCCTGATTGCTCATTTTTTTTGTTGCATTGCATGCGGAAAGGATAACTGAAATAATCATTAATGATAGAAGTAATTTTGTTCTCATGATGCTTGGTTTTTCAAGGTGTGTGTTTGTTTCTATTCAATATTGTAATTGACTTAGTTGTTCGTTTATATTTTTTATTCTTTCTTTTATTTTATCTATCTTTTTATATTGGTCACTAAGCTGCCGTTCTTTCTCTGAAGCACTTCGTAATAGATGAAAACTATTTATATCATTCAGCTCATTATTTGCCATAGTAAATTGTGCTTTGGCATCGGCAAGTTCATTTTTTAACTGCTCAATTTTTTGTTTCCTCTCTGCTTCTTGTTGTTGTCTTAGTTGTTCGTTTTGAATTTCCTGTCTCTCAGTATTTCTCCCTTGCTCATAAACATACATGCCACCACCCAAAAGGACAATGATTATTACGAGGATGATTAAATTTCTTTTCATGAATGATTTATCCTCTTTTGTATTTCTGATTTTATTAATCCTGAAGATTATATGCTGCTTGCACTTCTTTGTAATTATTAAAATCAACATCTGGATTTTGATGCATGACCGAACCCGGAATTACAACTACTTTAAAATATTGTGTTCCCGGTTGTGTAGTAAAGAAATCACTATCCTGACATTCCAAAATAATTTGACCCGTTTGGTAAGCGTAAGTCCAATAACGTTGCCATGATGAATAAGGTGCTGAATAAGGTAAAGCAACCCATGCAGTAGTACTCCCAGAAATGTATGCTAAAACTGCCCCTGTACTTACAATACCTGATGTTATAATAGAAACATTTTGTATGGTTTGATATCCATCACCTGATTGACCTTGTGTCCCAAAATGAGACCATTGATTCGAAGTTACTGTAATTGTTTGCGATGAGGCACCGGGACCTTGAGGTCCTGTATTTCCTGTAGCACCTTGCGTACCTTGTGTGCCTTGTGCGCCCTGAGGTCCGATTTCTCCGTCTTTTGCACATGAAATAAATAATGTAATGCATGCAATCAGCATGATAATTTTTGATTGTGTTTTCATTATGTTTTTGGTTTTAAGGTTAATTGATTAATTGATTAATTGATTAAGGATTTATAAGAAAACTTTTTCATTTCATTATTTATTAAAAATGCCAGCTTACATATAAAGTCATACTAATTGAACTTCCTGTAACAGTAAATGTAGATGGAAAGCCACCGCTGTAATTATTTGGAGTGAAGTAAACAGCATCCATAATATCATCAGGGTCGGGAGTATCATAATCCCAAACTCCTATGGTATAATTAGTAGATGGAGAAGAAAAAGTATAAGGAAAATTATTTGTGAATGTTATTGCTGAACCTGTAGCATCCGTAGTGATGCCAGTAAACTGTACATCGCTTGCACCGGCACCTGGATTAATGCTTAAGAAAACATCTGGACCATTTGAAAAATCATAGCCGAGAACTGGATAGCTGTTAAGAATTATTTTAGATACAGTCACTGAACTTGGTGTCATCAAAGTACCGCAATCAGAACCGGTATAACCAGGAGGACAATTACAAATACCATTTGCGCAAGAGCCGCCATTAAGACAATGAATGTTTTCACAAGGGTCTTTACTGTCTTTTTTACAAGTTGAGAATGAAAGTAAAATAACAGATAGTGTTAGAAGTAATTTTGTTTTCATGTTATTTGATTTCAGATTT
>DATDOJ010000370.1:0-3935 GCA_035293345.1 Bacteroidia bacterium | reverse complement strand
AACATTCACTCTGCCATTTGCAAATTTAAATGTGAGATTGGTCGGAGCGATTTCCGTCTTCTTCAGTTTCTCCATCTTCAGCGCATCGGCAACCTTAACAAGTGGAGTGAAATTCTGAATCGTGAGTGTGGATGTCTTCAGGTTGCCGAAACCCTCGAGCGATTCCATCACAGGACTCATGTGCCGGTCGAGCAATCCGTCTGCCTTTATACCCGAAGAAAATTTCCCCGAACAGTTTTTCACGATGGGTGCCATCTTCTGCACAGTAACAAACGTTGCTCCAGTTTTCTGCACATCAAAATCATTGATTGCCATGTCGAAACTGAACGAGGGTTTCTTCGGTTCTTTGGTATCGTATTTTCCGTTCATCACCATGCTGCCGTCAAGCAGTTGCATGTAAACATCTTTCATGCTGACCGCTTTGTCGCGCACGATGATATTTCCTTTCAGGTTTTCCATCGTCATGTTGTCGTACAAAAGTTTTTTCACCGCAGCGCTGAATGTGAAATCAATGTTCTCCGGTATTTCAATCACAGTGAGCTTTGTTGTATCCGTTGAAGTGGATGCTTGCTGTGCGGGGGTACCCGTCATCCATTCGTTGAGGTCAATGAGGGACGAGTTGAGTGAAAGATTTCCTTTCAGCGTTTCACCTTTCAACGCATAAGCGATAAAGTTCTGAAGCGAACCGCTTGCATTGAAATCGCTTGCTCCAACTTTTGACGAGAATGAATTAAGTACAACCTCTTTAGGGTTGAAAGTCATTTTCATCGTGTTAATGGTGGTCTTCGGTTTTCCTTCGCTGGTATAAGTCAGTCCGCTTACTTCCATTGTTCCCTGTGCATCAAAGTCCTCGTAGCTTTTCTTCTGAGCAGTTGAATATTTTCCCTTCGCGGAAAAATCTGCTGTGATGATTCCGTTCAACTCAGTTCCTTTATCGAGCGGAACAATTTTCTGCATGTTGGCGAGATTTATTTTTCCTTTCATGCCTGCATTAATATCAGGGTCGCTCACAAGTGTATTCAAAAGCAGCCGCGCGTCAAAAGCATCTCCCGCAACTTCTGCATGGAGATTGGCAAGGTTGACAATGGTGTGGTCAGTGTTTCCATCGGGATTGTTTATTTTCAAATCTACATTCACATTGTTCACAGCGGCAGGCAGAGATGGATATTGAAACATTCCGTTCTGAATTTTCAAATTGATTCCGAAACCGGGGATTGTTTTTTCGGAGTATGTTCCTTTCACAAATCCATCGAAGCCCATTGTGCCTGATGATTTCAAATCCTTTGTTCCTGCTTTGTACACAGCAGGAATCATTGAGATGAAATTTTTGAAATCGCTTTTCAATACAGCAAACTTTAAATCCATGTCAATATTTTCTTTTGGCATAGCAAGCCATCCGTTGAAGGCAAGTTCCAATTCGTTAACTTGAACCTTGTTGTCCTTAAATGTGAACTTCATATTCTTCATATCCATATCAAGGTCAGCATCAATATCTACTTTGGCATTGCTCAGGTAATTTACTCCTCCATAGTTGACAGAAGTTTTTTCTGAGACAGTTTTTGTGGAGAGCGTAAATAAATCCTGTGTGAAGTCACCGCTGCCGGAATGATTCAAGCCAACCATTTCCAAACGGAAGCCAAGTGATTTATCATCATATAAAACTCTTCCTTCAGTGACTGAATATTTTTTCAGATTGACATTGAATTTTGATTCTTCAGTTGCGGTTGCAGCTTCTTCTTTTCCGGGTTTCGCAATATCCCAATTCGCTTTTCCTTCTTTGGTGACGAGGAAATTCATCACAGGATTGTCAGCGCTGATTTTGCGGATGGCAATCTGTTTTCCTGAAATCACGCTGAGCAAATCAATGACCACGTTGAGGTCTTTGGAATAGACAAGTGTGTCACCGGCAAAGGGTTCAAGGTTGGTGATGCAGAGGTTTTCCATTCCCAAACTGAAATTGGGGAAGTTGCGGAGCAGCGATAAGCTCACATCGCCAAACTCCAGCTTGGCGTTCATGTTTTCATTGGCAGCGTCTTTGATTGCCTGAACAATTTTCCCTTTAAACATAAACGGCAGGGCGATGGCTGCAATGAGGAGAATGAGAAGCACGAGAGCTGTCCACTTAAGAAGTTTTTTCATGATTTAATTTTATTAAAAAGGGAGTTAAAAGATTTGAAACGAAAATACAAATTGTAACTCAGACCGCAGAAGAAGTTAATGTGAAAATATTCTATGATAAACCGGCTCCAGGTTTGCTCTGCACCAGCGAAAAATTTAGGTGCCGCCATAATCTTTTGCTGATGCCATGCATATATTTCACCTGCGCATCAACAAAAGTTTTTACCTTAGTTCCGCTTTTTAACACCCATGAATCATGAACGAAAATGCTCTGCTCAAAAATGAGATACTGCGTCTGAATAAAATTCTCGACATACTCATAAACCAGGTAGCCATTCTGACTAAAGAAAATGCTCTGCTCAAAAGCGGACATGTCATAAAAACCGTTTCAGATGATATGCCGGAAAATATGGATGGTATAAAAACTTCTAAAATGCCTATGTCAGAAAATATGGATGGTATAAAATCTTCTGATATACCTATGTCAGAAAATATGGATGGTATAAAACCTTCCGATATGCCTATGTCAGAAAATATGGATAGTATAAAAACAGGATTTTATGATATACCGGAAATTGAGCAACGCATAAAAAGCATTGTTTATGGCATGCCGCAAAATGCGCCACCGCCCAAACCGGCTCAAACACCTGTGCGCAAAGTTGCGCCTTTGCATATTGAAACTGATATAGATGCCATTGCAACGGTTGCCATGCATCTGCGAAAAGTTTTTCATGTGAGCGCTTCCGAAGGCAAGCTCAACAACGTGGCAAGGGAACTGCTCTATTTACATAACCACGGAAAAGGTCTCGGACATGACCTGCGCAGGGAAGCGGGGCTGAGCAAACCCGGTTTTGCAAAGCACCTGCCGACTTTGCACCGCCATGGATTGATTGAACGGGGTGAGAAAAAATTCTATCACCTCACCGGATTTTCAAAAGCCCTTATGGATAAAATTTTTGGTGAGTGATGCAGTAAAAAAACAGCGTCACCGCTGAATGAGCACCTTGTGACAAACGGAATTCTTCTCGTCCGCAAGCCGGACAAATAGAAAAGCCGGAAGATTATTCCGGCATTAAGAAAACTCCTGAAGTGTGCGCAAACCTTTACGGATTACTTAGCAACTGTCGGTAAGCAAGGTATTCCGGCAGATTCCAGGACAAAATATTCTTCGATTCCCACTTGAGCAAAAACTGTTCTTTCCTCGCCTGAATATGACGATGATATTTTTCAGGTGACATATACTTTTCTCCGAACGGAAATTTTTGTTTCTGAACCCGGTCTATCCGGACAATCTCTTCCAGCGGCTTATCGAGATAAGGGAGTGATTGGTCTGAAAGCGTGGCGAGGTAATCGAGATGCAAAAATGATTTCTCCGAATGACTGAAGTTGTATTTTGCAATAATGTTGTCCCAGTTAAACACAGAACAAAAAATAAGAACAACAAGCACGGCATAGGCATTGGTTCTGAAAAGATAAAACGCAGACCTGCGATTCCTGACTTTAATAAAGACAGTATATAAACCATACAGCACGAGCGCTAAAAAAATAATAACCCAAATTCTTTTATAGGCGAGGGAGAAAAAATCTATGTAACGGAAATTACGTATGGCAACGGAAACGGTAAGGATGGCGTTCTGAATGAGCCAGGCGTAGCTGAGGGTGCGAAGGAGTTTATTTTTGGAAAAGAAATTCAAGCTGCCGCGGAAAAAATAAAGCACCAGCGCGATGGAAATGAATATGGAAAGCAGCAGCAGGTAAGTGCCTTCATGCACAAATTGTTTCAGGTACTGACCGTTCCACTCAAAGTTGAACCACAC
>DATDOJ010000369.1:0-3149 GCA_035293345.1 Bacteroidia bacterium | reverse complement strand
GGGCAGCCAGAAACCAAAGCCATCCGAGAACAGCAGGAAACATTTTTTTGTTTTTCATCCCGAGGATAATCGCAACAAAAACCAATGCGAGAAAAAGGAAACCCGCAACGACTTTTAAATCAGCAAGAGATGAAAATGCTGAAATGTCTGTGTCGGCAGAGAGATGGATGGGAAGGAATGTGTTACGGAAATAAAGAAGCATAACATACGGCTGGGTAATGAGGTAATTCCATAATGAAGTTCCTCCGGGAATCCATGTCTTGGGAGTCATCTGGTCAATGAAGAGGTAGAGAATGCCGCAGACGATGAAAGCGGGAAGAGAATTAATTATTGATTTATTGATTTGTTGAGTTATTGATTGGTTGCCTGAATCATGCTTATTGAGAAGCCAATCTGCAAAGAATAAAATCGGTGCGAACATGGCAGCCGATGGCTTTGCCAGCATCCCGACAATGACAGGCAAAAGATAAAATCCGAATTTTCTTTTCTGTGGAAAGTAAAGCCATAGAACCATTCCCGCTATGACACCTACTGAAGAAATAATATCGGAACGCGAGATGATGTAGTTCACCGTTTCTGCCGCCAGCGGGTGAAGAGAAAAAAGCGCTGCGGAAAAAAGCGCTAAGTATCTGTTCGAAGGAGAGGGATTGAACTCATTGAAAATCTTCAGGGCGAAAAAAAAGAAAAGCAATGTGTATAAGAATAAACCCCAAAAATTCTGAAGATGAAAAAAGAACGGGCTTCCGTCACCTGACAGCCAATAGCCGACTGCTAACGTTGCTGAAACAACGGGGCGATAACTCTGGTTGCTTGGGTTCGAGCTGGAGGTTGTTGCATCTGTGAAAAACTTCGGAATGTTTTTCAGGTCGCGGATGAAGATGTTGTTCTCTATCGTGTGCGAATCGTCAAAATGAAATGAGTTGTGGAAATGATTGGAATAGGTGATGATGAGGATAACGAGCAGCGTGAAACAGAAAAAATAAAAGAGGGAATTAATATTATTCAGCATGATACCGGTTGTTATGGTTTCATTGTTATATTGTTGAATTGTTAAATGGTTGCAACCATACAACCATTTAACCATTTAACCATTGAGCAATTATTTAATTCCCTTATACCACTCCGCAAATTTAACCAGCCCGTCTTTCATTGAAGTTGACGGATTGTAGTCAAGAAGTTTTTTTGCTTTGGAAATATCTGCACAGGTATATTCCACATCGCCCGGCTGCTTTTCGAGATGGATGATATTTTTTTTCTTTCCTGTGATTTCATAAATCATATCCACAAGTTCCATCAGTTTAACCGGTTTATTGTTGCCGAGGTTTATGATGTCGTAAATATTTTTTCCTGACTGCACATAATCAAACGCAGAAGCGACTCCGCTCACAATATCTTTCACGTAAGTGTAATCGCGGGCAGTGCTTCCGTCCCCGAAAAGTGTGACGGGTTTATCTTCCAGCGCAGCGTCAATGAATTTGTAAATGGCGAGGTCAGGACGCTGCCGCTCTCCGTACACGGTGAAGAAGCGCAGGTTCAAAATATCCATGTTGCAGAGATGATGATAGGTGTAGTTCATCAGCTCGCAGGATTTTTTTGTGAAAGCGTACGGAGAAATCGGATGGTCAACGCTGTCACTTTCGCTGAACGGTGTCTTCGGATTGTTGCCATACACCGATGACGAAGAAGCAAAAATCATTTTGGAAATCTTTCTCTGCTTCATCCATTCGAGTATGTTCCATGTTCCGGTGATGTTGTTCTTTATATATGCTTCCGGGTTCTGAATGGACGGACGCACACCTGCTTTTGCAGCCAGATGAATTACGGAAACAATATCAGCAGGAAGTTTGGCAAGTGTTGCTTTATCTGTAATGTCGCTTTCCGTAAAGCTGAAATCCGGATGTGATAAAATACTTTTCAGGTTCCGTTCTTTAATCGCCCTCGGGTAGAAATCATCGAAGTTGTCAATGCCGCAAACGGAAAATCCTTTGCCGAGAAAATGTCCGGCAACGTGGCTTCCGATGAAACCCGCAGCGCCAGTGATAAGAATTTTATGATTCATTCGGTTGAAAAAATATTTAACTCAGTCCGTTGAAAACAGCGTCCGAATTTATGACTATTTTTTGTTGCATCTTCTTTTCCTGTTTACATTTGAAGCGATTCATTTGGAAAAAGCAAGTTGGCAGTTTGCAATTTACAATTGGCAAAGATTAAGTTATTCACTTCTATTTGAGAAGAAGCAAAGTAAAAATATTTTGCCAACTGCCTTTTGCCAACTGCCAGCTTCCAGGTAAATGCCCAAGATGATTTTTATCAAATAACACTTAATCACTCCACTAAAAAATGCCCCGTTTGTTCGGTAAGCGCGAAGCCGGAAAGGAAATGTCTTTTCTTCAGCACCTTGAAGAGCTGCGGTGGCATCTTGTGCGTTCAGTAAGCGCCATCGTCATCATTGCTCTTGCTGTTTTCTTTTACAAGGATTTTATTTTTGACGAAGTGCTTCTTGCACCAAAGAATCAGGATTTTCCTACCTACCGTTTGTTATGTTTTCTCTCTCACCAATTGAATCTCGGAGATGCTTTATGCATTCAGACCATTCCGTTCGACCTCATCAGCATCGAACTGTCATCGCAATTCACTACGCACATGTGGGTGGCATTTATTTCAGGATTAGTCCTTGCCTCTCCTTACGTGCTGTGGGAAGCATGGAGTTTCATTAAACCCGCACTCTATGAAAAAGAGAGACGCTATGCGCGTGGAATTGTATTCTACACGTCAGGACTTTTTCTCATGGGTGTTTTGTTCGGCTACTATATCATTACACCCATGTCAGTAAATTTTCTTGGCTCTTACCAGGTGAGTGCGCAGGTAAAAAATACAATCACTCTCAACTCGTTCATATCAACCGTGACTACATTGTCCTTGCTGACAGGATTAGTGTTCGAACTTCCTATCGTGATTTATTTCCTTACGAAAATCGGGCTGATGTCGCCAGCATTTATGAAGACATACAGGAAACACGCTGTGGTTGTCATCCTGATTCTCTCCGCTGTCATCACACCTACTTCCGATGCCACGACCATGATTCTTGTCGCAGTTCCGTTATATGTGCTTTATGAACTGAGCATTATTGTTTCGGCACGGGTGATTAA
>DATDOJ010000368.1:0-4690 GCA_035293345.1 Bacteroidia bacterium | reverse complement strand
CCCAAACCGACCCGGTGCTCGTCATCGTTGCCGGAGAGAACATAACCCGTTCCGAATTCGAAAAGGTGTTTCACAAAAACAACCGCGAAGAAAAAATGGACCGCAAATCCGTAGAGGACTACCTCAATCTTTTCATCAACTACAAGCTCAAAGTTAAAGAAGCCGTTGACTCCGGACTCGACACAGCTAAAAACTTTGTTGACGAGCTTGCCGGCTACCGCAAACAGCTTGCCCTGCCCTACATGACCGACAAAGGCGTCACCGACTACCTCCTGAAAGAAGCGTATGAGCGGCTCAAAAGCGATATCCGCGCCAGCCACATCCTTGCCACCGCTTCCAGCGAAGCCCTTCCGCGCGACACGGCTGCTGCCTTCCTTCGCATCACCCTCCTCCGCGACTTTGTGAACGGAAAAAATATTGAAGCGGCAAAGGTTGCCGAATACGAGGCAATGCTCAACAAAAACCTGAATCATAAATCGGCATCCTACAGCAAGGACTCCACCGAAGCCAAAAAGAAAATCGCCCAGTTGAAAGAGCTTGCCAAACAAAAGCCGGCTTCAACGGAAGACCGCTTTGCCCTTGCCGCCATCACAGCGAGCGAAGACCCTTCCGCCAAAGACAACAGCGGTGACTTAGGATATTTCACCGCCCTGCAAATGGTTTATCCGTTTGAGTCGGCTGCGTTCAATGCGAAGTTGGGAGAAATCTCTGCTCCCGTCAGAACACGATTCGGTTACCACATTATTAAAGTCAACGACAAGCGTGCAAACCAGGGCGAAGTGAAAGTGGCACACATCATGGCAAAGGCATCGAACCCCGGCTCCGACCTTGAAACAAACATGAAAGCCAAAGCAAAGATTGATACCGTTTCCATGAAGCTCAAAGCGGGTGATTCATTCGAAGAATTAGCAAGAGAATTTTCCGATGACCAGGGTTCAGCGCGCTCCGGTGGTGTGCTTCCCGCTTTCGGAACAGGACGGATGGTTCCCGAATTTGAAGTGGCAGCATTCGCGCTCAAAAAAGTGGGCGATATTTCAGAACCTATCCGCACCAACTATGGCTGGCACATCATCAAACTTCTTGAACGCAAGTCATTGCCTCCTTATGACAGCATGCAGGCGGAACTGAAATCGAAAGTGAACAAGGATTCCCGCTCCGATTTAAGCAAGACCACGTTCATCAGCCGTGTTAAGACAAAATATAATTTCAAAGAGATGCCCAAGGTTAAGGATGAGTTCTTCAAAGTGATTGATTCCACTCTTGCCGAAGCCACCTGGACAAAAGACAAGGCGGAAAAGCTCAGCAAGCCCATGTTTACGCTTGGCGAGAAAACGTATTCGCAGCAAAACCTTTCCGATTTCATTGCCAGCCACCAGTCGAAGAAAAGCGGAACACCGGTTCGCATTCTGTTCGATAATCTTTACAATGATTTTGTAAATCAATCGTGCCTCGACTACGAAGAAAGCCGCCTCGAAATCAATTATCCCGACTTCAAAACACTGATGCAGGAATATCATGACGGCATCTTGCTTTTCGATTTAACTGATAAGAAAGTATGGAGCAAGGCAGTGAAAGACACCGCGGGCTTGCAGGAGTTCTACAGTAAAAATAAGAACAACTACATGTGGGGCGAGCGTATCGAAGCTTCTGTTTACACTTGCTTTGATGCTGTGGTGTCGAAGAAAGTCCGCAAGTCCATTGACAAAGGACTGCGCGATGACAGCTTGCTTGCTGTTTACAACAAAGAAAACCTGTGGCTGCAAATCAAGCCGGGAATATTTTCCAAAGGCGATGACCCAATCGTTGATTCCATTCCGTGGACGGTTGGAAAAACAGGTGACTTTAAGAAAGACGACAAGGTTGCCTTTGTAAACGTGAAAAGAAAAATCGCCCCCGAACCCAAATCGCTTGACGAAGCGCGCGGAATGATAACAGCCGACTATCAAAGCTACCTCGAAAAAGAATGGATTGAATCGCTGAGAAAAAAATATCCGTCCAACGTGAACAAAGCGGTGGTGGATTCTCTGATTCGCTAAGAAAATATTTCCCCGATGATGGCGTTTTATTCTTCACCGGTAAAGCGCCATTATTTTTTTATCATGTCCGGAAAAGTTTTTGCAGCGGTTTTAATTGTTTTAGTTGTCACTGCTGCTGCCTGCAGGAGGAAAACGGAAATGAACAAAGGAGAAACGGTTGCCAGGGCGTATGACAAAGTTCTTTACAAAAGCAACCTCGAAGAAATTACCACCGGCTTAGCATCGCCCTCCGACAGCATGACCAAAGTGAATGCCTTCATTGACCAATGGCTCAGGCAGCAGGTGCTTCTGCACAAAGCCGAAACAAATCTTGACGAAGAAAAAAAAGATGTGGAGAAACAGTTGGAAGAATACCGCAAGTCGCTGCTTATCTTTAATTACGAACGCGAATACATCAGCCAGCGCCTCGACACGATGGTGACGCAAAATGAGATTGAAGAATTCTACAGCAAGCATCAGGACGATTTCATATTGAAAAAAAATATCATCAAAGCCGACTACCTCAAACTCGACCGTAAATCGCCCAAGCTTGAAAAAGTGAAGGCAGCGTTTAAATCAGAAAGTGAGCGCGACATAAAATTTCTCGAGGAATATTCCGTTCAATACGCCATCATGCACAGCTTCAACGACAACGAATGGATGCTCTTCGATGATTTGCTCAAGGAAATTCCCATCAAACTCTATGACGAAGAACAATACCTGCGCAACAACCGTTTTGTGGAAACACAGGATTCATCTTACATTTACCTCGTCAACATAAAAGGTTTTAAAATTAAAGACAACGTTTCTCCGTTGAGTTTCGAAACCGACAATATCCGCAATATGATTCTCAACCAGCGCAAGCTGAAACTCATCGAAGAAATGGAAAACAAAATTTACAACGAAGCGGTGAAAAATGGCGAGGCGGAGATTGTTACTGAAAATTAATTATAGAGAATTATGGCTTACGATTTTTATAAAATTACAAATTGGCAATTGGCAATTGGCAATTGGCAAAAAAAATTCCGTGCAAATATTGCAAACTGCATTTTGCCAACTGCAAACTTATTTCTTATCGTTATACTGTTTTTCTTTTCCCGTCCCGAAAATACATCAGCGCAAAGCAACTCCATTGACGAAGTAGTTGCTGTTGTCGGGAATAATATTATCAAGAAGTCGGATGTGGAGAAACAATATGCACAATACATTGCGCAGGGAAACACGGAGACCGAAGGCATCCGTTGCGCTATCCTTGAAAACCTTTTGCTGCAAAAACTTTTGCTCCAGCAGGCGGATATTGACAGCATTGAAGTGAGCGATGCTCAGGTGGAACAGGAACTCGACAGGCGCATACGTTATTTCGTGAAGCAAATCGGCTCCGAACAGTTGCTCGAAGAATATTATAAAGAACCGATAGCTCAAATCAAAGACGACTTCCGCAAATTGGTGCGCGACCAGATTCTTGTCCAGAACATGCAATCGAAAATAACAAAGGATATTTCTGCAACACCATCTGATGTACGCGATTACTATACTAAGATTCCGGTTGACAGTTTGCCTTACATCAGCGCTGAACTTGAAGTGGCGCACATTGTCAAGAAGCCGCCCGTGAGTGAACAGCAGAAAATGGAAATCAAAGAACGGCTTGACGGATTTAAAAAAAGAATTGCTGACGGAGAAGATTTTTCAGTGCTTGCCGCATTGTATTCCGATGACCGCACCACAGCGAAGAAAGGCGGAGAACTCGGATTGTTCGAGCGCGGTGATATGGTTGCCGAATTCGAAGCAGCCGCATTCAAGCTGAAGACGGGAGAAGTTTCCCCTGTGATTGAAACCAAATTCGGTTTCCACATCCTCCAACTCATCGAGCGGAGAGGAAACCAGATTAACGTTCGCCACATTTTGCTGCAACCGAAAGTTTCGGAAGAGGAATCTTCCAAAGCCATTGCATCGCTGGACAGCATCGTCAGAATAATCCGCAGCGGAGAAATGATTTTTGAAACTGCTGCTGAAAAATTCTCTGATGATGAGGACACGCGATACAACAACGGAACAATCGTGAATCCCAATACAGGTAACACACGTTTTCAGCCCGAGCAGCTTGACAAAATTCTTTTCTTCCAGGTTGACACCTTGCCTGTAGGAAAAGTTTCTGATCCGCTTCCCATGCAAACCAATGACGGAAAAACTTTTTACCGCATTGTCATGGTGCGCAACCGCACTGAGCCGCACAAAGCGAACCTGAAAGAGGACTACCAGAAAATACAAGCTGTTGTTCTCGAGAACAAGCAGAACAAAACCATGGAGGACTGGGTGAGAAAACAAAGCAAGACATCATTCATTCACATTGACAAAGAATATTCTTCCTGCCCGAACATCAACGTGTGGCTTCAGGCGGAAGGAAAAGGAAATTGAAAAATAAACAGGCAACAGGCAATAAGCAAAAAAATATTCTCGATTTGTCACAACATTGAACTCTAAACACCGAACTCTAAACTCTAAACTCTAAATTTTTTTATGTCCGATACAGAAGCCGTCAGCCAAATGGTTGACTCCTATAAGAAACTTAAAACAGAAATTGCCAAAGTTATTGTCGGGCAGGACGAAGTGGTGCAGGATGTTCTCATCAGCATCTTCAGCCGTGGGCATTGCTTGCTCGTGGGTGTTCCCGGTCT
>DATDOJ010000367.1:0-6371 GCA_035293345.1 Bacteroidia bacterium | reverse complement strand
AGGGTGGATGCGCGATGCGACTCAATTATGGTTGCATCCGTATGGAGAACTCCCGTTCTTGGCGCCCCGCCTTTAGGTCGTTCAATCATTGCATCATGGCCCATGTATTATGTTTCATCCACCACGAAACAAAATATATCTCCGGTTCCGTTGGGCGATGTGAACCAGCAGGTAATCGGAGTCGAAATTGTTACCAGCGGTGCGATTACTCCTCTTTCAGCAACAAGTTTTACACTTAACACTGCCGGAACGGGAGGCACAGTCCCGAACCAGATTCAAAATGCAAAACTATTTTTCACAAGCACAACCCCCACCTTCTCCACTGCCACTCAGGTGGGCAGCACAGTTGCAGCGCCCAATGGCGCTTTCACCATCACCCCTTCGGCAACATTGTTTAACGGAACAAATTATTTCTGGCTCTCCTATGATGTTTTGTCAACCGCAACATGCGCGTTGAATATTGACGCGCAGTGTAATTCATTAACAGTGGGCGGCACACCATATACACCCACGGTAACCAGTCCGCTGGGCGGCAGAAATATCAATTGCGGAATTCCGTATTACTCTGTCGCAAGTTTGGTGATGAATAACCTTTCGAGCTGGAACACGATGCGTAACGGCAGCGGCTCACCACCGCCAGCCGGAGCGTTCACTGTAACCACCAACGATTTTTATGTTCAGAACGGACACAGCATGACCACCAATGCCGCCATGACTCTGCTGAATCTATATGTCGAAGGCGGGGGAAGAGTTACTGCAAGCAATCTGGTTACAATGACCAATTTCAGAATTTATGGAGGCGGAACTTTTGAGCAGACGGTTGCCGCAACCAACGCCACGTATATCACCAATTTCTGGATTGATAATGGCGGCACATGGATTCATAATAATAACGGATACCTGCCGGGCGTAAACAGATACTTCACCGCAAACTCCACCCAGTGGTTTAAAAAAGTTGGCGGTGGAACATTCCCATCGAACACTGCCTGGGGAAATGTAATCATGGATGTTTCCACCAACGGAAATTTTTACATCAACGGAAATTCTATTTCAACCATTCAGGGAAACTGGGAGTGGCGCAAAACCGGAACTAACAATTGGTGGGCGGTTCACCCGACTAATTCTCCAACCAACATCGGTGGCGATTTAATAATCAGCGGGGGGAAGCTCTATGGAGCGTTTAACAACATTTCCTCCCAGCCGGCAAACATTGTAATTAATGTTGCCGGTAATTACAAACTCATCGGAGGAACATTTGAAGATTATATCTCACCTTACGGGAACCCTTCCACATCATCCTGCATTTTAAATATCAGCAGCAATGTTGATATCTCAGGAGGAGTTATGCATTTTAACAGGACAACCGGTGGGCTTACACAAATCAATATTACGGGAGGACTTCTCTCCGCCACCTGGAAACAGCGTGGAGGAACAGTGACGTTAGGCAATACCTACATAAAAAACTCCCCGGCAGGCAAAATACTCACGCTGATAGGGACTTCAATGAATACTATACCGACTGGCAGAACCATTCTGCTTGAAACAGGAGCAACTTTAATGACCGGCAATTATCCTGTTCAGGGAGCAGGGACATTCACTATGCAGGATAATTCCACGCTTGGCTTGGGACGTATTAATGGTTTGACAGCGGTAACAGGAAATATTACTACCACAACACGCAACTTCCACTCAGGCGGAAATTATATTTTCTACGAAGACAAGACACCGCAGGTGATGGGCGTATTCACAACTACTCCCACCGCAAACAGAGTCCGCAATCTTGAAATCAGAAAAGACAGTGCTCAGTATAGAGTGGACATGAGCCAGAATTTATCCGTGGCTGAAGTAACAAAGCTGACGCTGGGGGAACTCAACCTGAATTCGTTTATGCTTACTGCGCTAAGCCCGGGCGTGGGAGCCATTGACAGGAACGGTTCAACCACACTTGGCTACATTAAAAGCGAAACCAATGCTGCTGTCAACCCGAGCATAGTTCAATGGAATTTAGGCGCAACCAACGGAACCTACGTAATACCATTCGGAGTTTCATCAACCGGATTTATTCCGCTCACCTTCGAGAAAACAGCAGGCAGTTCCAATTTGCGTTTCTCAACACGTGCCACAGCAACATCAGCCAATACACCGTGGGCGGGAGCAAGCAGCGTAGCCGCTGTGGCAAACATGAACCGCGGCACTGCCGACTCATCCATCACTTCTGTCATTGACCGCTGGTGGGACATTACTGCCATGACAGGCATTAGTTCAGTTACTGCAAATATTATTTTCACCTATCGCGGCTCTGAGAACACTCTGCCCGATGGCATAACGCCTGCCGGATGGCCCAACTATCGCACAGGCGCTTTATCTGCCCAGCACTGGAACGGAAGCACCTGGGATGCCCCTGTCGGAAGCGGAACGGGAGTTGCTTCAGGAACAGGAAACGTCACGGTAACGGGAGCGAATACTTTTTCGCCCTGGATATTAGTGGCGCAGCCGGCACCGCTGTTCGACACTCCGCTGCCCATCGTGCTTCTCACCTTCGATGCTACGGTAGTGACAGAGGGAGTAAATCTCACCTGGACAACTTCCTCTGAAATCAACAACAACTTCTTCACCGTGGAACGAAGCGCTGACGCGGAACATTTTGAATTTGTCACCCAGGTTGACGGAGCAGGCAACAGTTCGCAGACGCGTAACTATTCTGTCGTTGACGGAAACCCGCTGCGCGGCATTTCATACTACCGCCTGAGGCAGACGGATTTTGACGGCAAGTCAACCACATCCGGTATTGTTGCCGTCAATATTTCCGATGGCGCCATCATCAGTTTTATTCCAAACCCCGCGCAGGATTTCATCAACATTATTTTCTCCAATGCGGCAGCGAAGGGAGATAATGTGATTGAAATTCTGGACTCAAAAGGAAAGAGTGTTATGAAGCAGACAAAATACATGTCGCATGAAAACAATGTTTACAGGATAGACCTGAGCCACTATAGTTCGGGAATGTACGTGGTGAAAGTGACAGACAGCACAGGAAAGGTCTCAGCGAAGCGATTCATCAGGCGTTAAACATTATCCGTCACAATACTCATTCTGAGTTCAGCCGATTGCCGGGCAGCACGGATTGCAACGCTGCCCGGTTTTTTTTCAATCTCTATTAAATAAGAAAAAGCACGGATGCTCTGAACCACGTGCTTTTTCTTAACAAAACAAAAGTGTAAATAGTTTTTAAAGAACGTATTTAGTTTTCTGCATTCGGTTAAATGGTTTCCTCCTCGCCAGAGGACGAGTCCGTCCTTTGGCGGACTTTCGTCATTAATGCAGTAATGATATCCTGCTAACGAAGAAACCGGAATTTTATTATCAACTATTTTTTAAACAAGTTCATTAGTTCAATAGTTCATTAGTTCATTAGTTCAACGGCTGCGTCACTTGCACAACCAATTAACCAATGAACCAATGAACTATTTTAACCCCTCACCACCACGCTGAACACAACGGGCACAAGGGCATCTGAATTTTATATTGCGAATGGCAAACCATGTCGGAAAATTTTCCGGCACGGTTTTTTCGGGGGTTTTAGTGTAAGGATAGAGTATGTGAATGAAATGATAGAGTATGTATAAGGAAGAACAGAATTCCTGAAAAGAATGATATAGTATGCATAAAGAAGGATAGAGTTCCTGAAAGGAAGGACAGAATATATATAAGCACGGATAGAATACCTAAAAGGAAGGATAGAATATGTATAAGTAAGAACAGAATACGGTTAGAGTACTCTTATTATATGTTTAACAATTAAAACCCTTTAAAAATGATTAAAAAGATAACAAAAGAGGAATTTAAAAAGCTTGCGCTGCACGGACGCGGGCGCAGCTCATCGGTGTATAATTCCATGCTTTCCCTGCAGGTGGATGATGACGCGCTGGTCATTGAAAAGAGCAGTTGGAGACCAAAATATGCTCCCACCCGGATTGCAAAAAAGATAGAGCGCAAATACGGTTTCCGCTTTGTTGGCGGTGCCCTGCCCGACCGAAGCGGCTGGGCTTTTCAGAGGGTGAAGTGAAGGTGGAAGAAGCGGTCACAAAAGCCCGTGTGTTGTCATGCTGTCCGGTCAGCATGACAATTTTCCGTTTTGAAACAACCTCAGCGGGATGACTTATTTCTGCAGAATAATTTTCTTTGAAATGGTTTGCCCGCTGGTTCTTAATTGAAGAAAATAAATTCCTCTCGCGTGATGGCTTAAATTTATTTCTGTGAGCGCTGCAAGAATTTTTTGCTCCAGAATTTCTTCTCCGAGCACATTAAAAATGGTCATGGTTGAATTAATAAATTGCTCTTCGGTTTGAATGGTGAAAATGCCGGAGGAGGGATTAGGAAAAATAGTTATGCCTTCATACACCGGCAGCGGTGGAGGGGTGGTGTCCGGGAAGTGGAAATAGTAGTGGATGCTGTCGCCAGTCGCTATCAGACCTGTGGTGTGCCCAACTATCAGACCTGTGGTATCCCAGATTATATCCACATAACTTATCATAAAATTATTTGCATCGAACGTCCAGGTTTTCTGTTCCATATTAATCCATACGCTGTCGCCCCATTTTTGAAACAAGTCATTTGTCTTATTATTGTTGGCATCGTAGGTGTAGGTCAATAAAGAATAATTTGAAAATATATTTGACCAACAATTCTGGCTCAATGCACTTAACCGGTTATTATTTATATCGTAAGCATTTGAAGTGTAATATGTACATTGCCAAGTGTTGTTGCCATTCCAAAACCATTCATGTATTTCATTAATCAAGTTATTATTCGCATCGTATATTAATGTATCACGTTCATCATCCACCCATGTGTTTGTGATGCCGCTAAAACCTTGCCGCAGCCAACTTGTTTGATTATTATTTGAGTCATAAGTAAAGAATACCTGGCTGTAATTCCTCCATGCGCTGCCGTTCCAACCTTGCATTAAATGATACATCATATTATTATTCGCATCGTAATTCCAGGAATCTTTATAATAATACGGAACCCATGCGCTTCCATTCCATTGCTGATATTCATGACTTGTGTGATTACTGTTTGCATCGTATGTATCGAGCAATTGCCAAGAATTAACCCATGTGCTACCATTCCATGATTGAGTTAATTCATTCAGCATATTATTATTCGCATCATAGCTATATAGATATTGCCAGCCGTTTACCCAAGCGCTGCCGTTCCAGGTTTGTCCCAATTGATTTATTAAATTATTATTCGCATCATAAGAATAAATGGCTTTATAATTATTAAGCAAGGCAGCACCCCATTGACCTATGAAACTTGTTATGTAATTGTTGCCATTGTAAGTATAAATGCCACGAGAGTAATTTACCCATGCGCTGTCATTCCAACTTTGCCGTAATTCATTTGCGAGGTTATTATTAGTATCATAAAGCATGTTAATAGTTCTCTGATATGGATTCCATGTCATGGTTGCAGTATCAAGATGCCATTCATAAATGCTGTCTGTAAGTTGAACCAAAGTATTAAGCTGTTTCGTTGCTGGATGAATTTTGTTTTTCATCGACATGTTCTCATCATCAGCAAAATTAAATGCAGAGGTGTGTTGCGCAAAAGAGTTCAAAGACAACAATGCAAAACCCAATGCAGCCATGCATGATTTAAAGATAGGAGATTTTCTTTTCATGATGCGTTGGTTTTATCCATAGCAAATGTAAGGATGTTTAATGATATAAGTTTACGGAAGGGAATAGTTTCATTCCTCAGCGGTTCTTCGCGCATTTTTCTCCGCGACCTCTGCGTTTAAAAATTTAACCGCTGAGAACACAGAGAAAGCACAGAGGTTCGCAGAGCAAGTGATAAACCCTCCCCATAATTTTCTTTTCTTTGCTGAAGCAATGAACAGAATAATAAAAGTCAGCAACCTTGTTAAACGCTACGGAGAACTCGAAGCGGTGAAAGGAATTTCGTTTGATGTTTACGAGGGAGAAATCTTCGGGCTGCTCGGACCAAACGGAGCAGGCAAAACCACCACGCTCGAAATCATTGAAACCCTCCGCCAGAAAACCTCAGGCGAAATTCTTGTTGACGGAATGAATATTGAAACCGATGCCAACAGCATCAAGCAGATTATCGGTGTGCAGTTGCAGTCGGCAGGATATTCGGTGAACCTGACGCTGACAGAAATCATAGAACTTTTTGCAGGATTGTATAACGAGAAAGTTAATGCGCATGAAATGCTTCGCATTGTAGGGCTTGAAGATAAATCGAAAGCAAAGTACAAGCAGCTTTCAGGCGGGCAGAAGCAGCGCTTTTCCGTTGCCACCACGCTCATCAACAAACCGAAAATTGTTTTTCTCGATGAACCCACC
>DATDOJ010000366.1:0-2752 GCA_035293345.1 Bacteroidia bacterium | reverse complement strand
AGGCGATTTTCGACATCTATTATTATCTGAAAGACGATTTGCTCACCAAGGTTGACCGCGCCAGCATGCAGTATGCTGTGGAAACGCGTGTGCCATATCTCGACCACCGCATTGTGGAATTCGCCTTGAATCTGTCGCCCCATCTTAAATATCACAGAGGAACAACCAAGTATATTCTGAAACAGATTTTATATCAGTATGTGCCAAAACATTTTTTCGAAAGAAAGAAACAGGGGTTTTCCATCCCGATGAATTTATGGCTCACCAAAGAATTGAGATATCTTGTGGATGAGTACCTCAACAAAAATATTATTGAACGCTTTGGCATAGTGAAATACGAAGAAGTTCAGAAACTGAAAGCAGAATTTTTTACCGGAAAAAATTATCTCTACAACCGTTTGTGGCTTTTGATTGTGCTGCACAAGTGGCTTGTAGGAAAATAAAAATCACAACATGATTTTACATACAAAACAAAACGGTTCAACAATTTTTGGGTTTTTCATTTTCGGTGCAGCTTTAATGTATTTCTTTTTAGTTCAATACAACAGGATGGAGCGCCTGCTTGAATGGGATGAGGCGGACTATGCTAAAGCATCTCAATACGGAATTATCAGAAATGCTTTTGAGCAGGAAAGTTTAAGCTTCATTCAGTTTGCTTACTTGGGAATTGCAAAAGCGAAGAAAGCTCCGGTTAATACAGAAGGATTTCCCCCTGAATCTGAAGATGTCTTTTTGCTCCGGCATTTTCATCATCCTTTGCCCATCTATTATTTTAGTTTATTCCTGAACGATGACATTGCGAAACAGGATATTCTTCTCAGAGTAAGCAACATGTTGTTATCTTTTCTTTGTGCTTGTATCATGTTTTTCATTGCTGTAAAATCCTTCTTCGGAAAAATTGAAACCATCGCACTTTTCTCCGCTTGTCTGTCAGTAGCGATTTTCATTACGAGTGATTTATTTCTGAATTCTTTTCAGGTAATACACTTCCATAATTTTTTCATGCTTGTTTCTGTGTTATTTGCGTGGACACTTACGAATTATTTGAACCGACCATCAGGGACTAATGCGATTTGGCTCGCGTTGTCGGCAATGGGAGTGGTGTGTGTTCTCGAGACCTCATTATTTATTTTTCTTGGCGCTTTATTCTCAGTGTTTTTACTGAAGCAGAATAAAAAGTTCAAAGGATATGCCATCCTCATCATTCTTGTGTTTCTACTATCCACAGTTTTAATTTGGCCGGGAATAATTAAAACACTGGGACCGGCAAAAAGCTACGCAATGTATGCTTATAGGATTTTTGCGATGAAGAATGTGGAATACGAAAATGTTTCATTGATGACCAATATTCTGAATATTATTTCAGGGAATCCTTTATTGCTCATCATCATGGTGGCAGGATATGTGAAATTAATTTTTGAGTTATCTGGCAATAAGAACTCAGACAAAATACTCTTGGTTCCGGGAATTATCGGATTATTTTATTTTATAGCCATGATTCCATTCACGCTTTCCGGCAACTACATCTTTCCGGCTGCAGGATTGCTTTTTATCGGCAGTGTACCAGGAATTAACGGATTGATTAATCATTCAAGAAAAACAAAATTTATTTTCACTGTTCTTTGTTTTATATACATTGCTTCAATATTTCTGAAGACAGAGTTCACCGTTATCAAAAATAATACTTTTGACCGGAAGGAAAAAATTCAGAGTGACATGACTGAATTGAAAAATTTATTCCGGTATGAACAACCGCTTTTGGTTGATGGAGGACATATCGTTCAATATTATTTTCCGCAGGATGCAAAGTGGATTAATTCGCTCTACGGTTTTGACGCACTCTCAGGTGAATTTGCTATTCGTAAAAATTACCAGTATGTCCTTCAGGACAGCTTGCTCAAAAGCAGATATTACAGAGGAGTATTTATAGGAAAGCAAAGAAATTACCGGCAAGAGCAACTTGAACAACTTAAACTGTGGGGATATAAATTCAAAGAGCTGAATTATTATTATCTTTTCTATTTATAAAATCAAAACCATGCAAAAAAAGAATTGGGAGACATTGCAAGCATCAGAAATACTTTCATTGGATTTCAAAGTTATTTGTATGAAAGCAGGGTTGCCATATAACAATGCCGATTTTTCACCTAAAAAAAGCGAAACACCTCTGAACAAACCCGAACTCACGGCTGCCAAACCCGAATTGGCATTGAATAAACCCGAAACGCCATTGAACAAACCCGAATTGACACTGAACAAACCCGAACTCGCATTGAACAAACCCGATATTGACTTGTACAAACCCGAACTCGTGTTGAACAAACCCGAATTGACACTGAACAAACCCGAAATCGCATTGTACAAATCAAAACGGCTTCCTGAGTTTTTCAGGGAGCCGTTCCTTTTTGTCCCCCTCTCCTTGGGAGAGGGGTTAGGGGTGAGGCGTTAATCCACATCAGCCAGTTTCCTGAACTTTAAAGGACTTACCAACCTGAATTCAGGAGTACCATAACCGAAAAGCTGCCTTACATAATCCTTAGAACCTTGTCCCACATCCACCAATCCTGTTTTAGTAGTATAAAAAGCTTTATTTCTTGCGATGATAGCATTGTTAAATGCGGGCTTGTTTGCTTTCACATTATTATTGGCAGTATCCATAGCCGTATGCTTTGCAGTCAAAGTCACAACCTTTAGAGGAAGTTCGTTAGGAGCATAAAGTGGCTCACCGGCAAGGATACCCACCATAGCACCA
>DATDOJ010000365.1:0-4467 GCA_035293345.1 Bacteroidia bacterium | reverse complement strand
AACCCCGCCACAAACGAATTAAAAATTCAGAGTGCAGCATTAAGAATTGAAAGCATTGATGTTTATGATTTGCTTGGAGAAAAAATTCTGCATCGTACATTGGATGGAGAAAGCAAAGCTTTACTTGATGTGCGCACCCTTCCTGCCGGAGTTTATTTTGTTACTGTAAGAGATGAGCAGAATAATTCTGTGATAAAGAAGATAGTGAAGATGTAAGAGCGAAATTATTTCACCATTTCTTTCCTTAACATATTCAAAACATTCAACGCAGTTTCTTCAATCACCTTCAATCGTCCTTTACCAAGCCGCAGTAATTTTGTTTTTATTTCAACGGGAGTTGCAACTGCAATCCAAACCGTCCCCACAGGTTTTTCTTCCGTGCCTCCGTCAGGTCCCGCAATGCCGGAGCAGGCAACGGAATAATCTGTCCCGAAAATATTTCTCGCATTCTCCGCCATGAGTTTGACCACCTGCTCACTCACCGCTCCGTATTTCTCAATGACCTGATAGGGAACATTCAGAAAATTCTCTTTCACTTCGTTGGCATACGCTACAACAGAACCTATGAAATAATCCGAGCTTCCGGGAACGGAAGTTATTTTATGCGCGATGTATCCTCCCGTGCAGGATTCAGCGGTGCAGAGAGTTGCTTTTTTTTCGCGGAGCAGTTTTCCTACTAATGATTCGAGCGTGTCATCATCGTAACCGTAAATAAAATCTGCGGTAATTAGTTGCAACTGTTTAACTTTTTCCTCAACGCGTTTCTGCAACTCACTTTTATTTTCTCCCGTAGTTGAAATCCGTAAGCGAACCTGTCCCGTTGACGGGAGATAGGCAAGCCGCATATCCAAAAGAAGATTGTTTTCCCATTCCTCAATCATTTCTGCCAGCGCTGATTCACCGATACCTTGCGTGAGAATATTCCTGTGTAAAATATATGGCGTCTTAAATTTCTCTTTCAGTTTAGGAATTACACTCTCTTCCATCATCACTTTCATTTCCTGCGGAACACCGGGCATCGAAATAAGAACATGATTTTCTTTTTCAAACCACATTCCGGGAGCCGTTCCTCTCTTGTTCGGAAGCACTGTGCAGTTTTCAGGAACTTCCGCCTGCCTTCGGTTTATTTCAGTTACTGCTTTTCCACTCGCTTTGAACAACGCTTCAACATTTTTATATGTTTCCTCGTCAAACCGGAGTGATGAGTTAAAATATTTGCAAAGTGTCAACTTGGTGATATCATCTTTTGTCGGACCGAGTCCTCCTGTCATCAGCACGATGTCGGATTCTTTTAAAGCAATGTCAATGGCAGAGATGATTTCATTCTCTTTATCGCCAACAGAAATTTTTCTTGTTACCTGAATACCTGCTTCACTCATCCTCTGTGAAATGAAAGCGCTGTTCGTATCCACAATCTGCCCGATGAGAATTTCGTCTCCTATGGTAATAACCTGTGCCGTAATCATGGAGCAAATGTAATTTAAGTGAACATCCTAATTTCTAATTTCTATTTTCTGATTTCTGTTCCTTTGTATTATCCTTGCAGTCGTATAACATATAACCAATAACGTATAACCATTTCTGGCAGCATATTTGTAATCACCCGCAAAACTAAACCTATGAAAACCACACTTCAAAAATTCTTTCTTGTAATTATTCTTTTTCCTCTCGCCTCCTGTGCGCAGTGGGATTTGAACAAGATTAACAAAACCATTAAAGACAACACCGGCTTCAGCAAGCCGCTCACAAACGGTGAGATTGTTAACGGACTTAAGGAAGCGCTCACCATTGGCAGTCAGAACTCAGCATCTGCCGCTTCCAAAGCAGACGGATACTTCAAGCATCCTAAAATTAAAATTCCTTTTCCTCCTGAAGCAAAAGACATGGAACAAAAACTCCGCAGCATCGGCATGGGAAAGCAAGTGGATGAATTCGTGGTAACGCTGAACCGCGCTGCCGAAGAAGCTGCAAAAGGTGCCGCCCCTATTTTTGTTTCCGCTGTCAAGCAAATGACAATTACTGACGGAGTAAAAATCCTGAAAGGAAAAGACGATGAAGCAACTCAGTATTTAAAGAAGACCACATCAACCCAGCTTCACGATAAGTTTAAGCCGGTCATTAAATCAGCTACACAAAAGGTTGATGTCACGCGCTACTGGACTCCCCTCGCCAACGCTTACAACAAAATCCCTTTCGTTACAAAAATGAATCCTGACCTTGACGAGTACGTAACCCAAAAAGGATTAGACGGACTTTTCTATCTCGTTGCGCAGGAAGAACTAAAAATCCGCAAAGACCCGTTGGCGAGGGTAACGGATTTACTGAAAAAAGTTTTCGGGAATAAATAAAATGATTTAGGGTTTAGGGTTTCAGTTGATAGTATCATTGTAAAATGAGTTGAAATATGCCTCAGCCATTTCAATCGCTGTACATAGAGCTTTTAAAAAAATCTCTGATAGATTATTCGAAGATTAATTCTTACGAATATCACCCTCTGAAAACTATTAACGCTAATTGGAAGACAACCCTTTTATATCCTTTAGACAAATTGCTGAGGAAAAGAAATTTTGCCATCTGCAAATTACAGTATGTATCAGAAGAGAACAGATTGTATGGCTATGACTGGCCCGCGAATGCTGACACAATGATTGGCATGAATCGCTTAAACAATATTGAACACTGTATTTATTCTGTCATCAACGAAAATATTGAGGGTGACTTTATTGAAACAGGTGTATGGAGAGGCGGTGCGACTATATTAATGAGAGGCATATTAAAAGAACTTAAAATTACCGACAGGAAAGTTTGGGTTGCTGATTCATTTACGGGTTTACCTAAACCGGATGTTTCAAATTTTAAAGCTGATAAAGGCAACAAACTACATACAATAAAAATACTAAGAGTATCATCAGGGGAAGTAAAAAATAACTTCAAAAAGTATGGGCTGTTAGATGAGCAGGTAATTTTTCTTGAAGGATGGTTTAAAGATACGTTGCCGAAAGCTCCGATAAAAAAGCTTGCACTGCTTCGCCTTGATGGTGACCTGTATGAATCAACGATTCAGGCGTTGCAAATCCTTTATCCTAAATTATCTGTCGGTGGCTATGTTATTATTGACGACTTTAATGCATTTGCAAATTGCAGACATGCTGTAATTGATTACCGAAAAGACAATAACATATTCGAAAATATTATTGAGATTGACAGGGAAGCCGTTTACTGGAGGAGAGCGAAATGAAACTGAAATATATTTACTGGTTTTCATTTTACAACCCCTTCCATCCAACCGTTCGCTACAGAGGAAAATATCCGTTGGAGTTTCTGAGAAATAATTATGGTGTAAATTCCTCTTTCATTTATCCTGACTACAACCTGTCAAATATCTTTATGTTTTTCAGGGTGTATTTTTCCGTGTTGCTTTTCCGCAGAAGAAATTCTCTGATAGTTATTCAATCGGTTCACTCAAATTTTATTTATGGAAAAGCATTGAGAATTTTAGTCAGGCTCAGACGGAAACACACGATTTATGATATTGATGATGCTGATTATGTAAGATACCCGCCAAGCACCATTTACTATTTCATTAAAAGTTGTTCTGCCCTGATTGTCGGCAGCAGGGAACTGCTGAAAAATCTTTCACGCCTCAACAGCAATGCAAAATTAATTACCTGTCCGGTACCTGATTTGCAAATTGTAAAGAAGAAAAAAAATAATCGCCTGACCATCGGATGGATAGGATAATTTTTCGGAGGACATAAGGAGAGTTTGCTCCGGTTCTTTTTCCCCGCTTTAAAAGAATTGTCGTTTCCAATCAAGTTAATTCTGTTAGGTGTACTGGAAAAATCGGAGAGGACATATCTAACGAGCTATTTCAAAGAGGATAAAAATGTTTTGCTGGATATTCCGGAAAATATTTCCTGGTTGAACGAAGAGGAAGTTCAGCAGCGCATTTCTGAATTCGATATTGGAATTGCCACGCTGCTCGATACAGAATTCTTCCGCTCCAAATCGGCATTCAAAGCCAAGCAATACCTCAACAACGGTGTTCCTGTTCTCAGCTCAGATGTTCCTGAGAATATTTATTTTGTAGAACACGGTACGAATGGCTTTCTGTGTTCAACACCTGAAGATTTCCGCCAGAGAATAATTGAATTCAATAGAATGAATCAGAATGAATATAAAAGTTTATCGGACAATGCGAGAAACTCAATTCACAAATTCGATTTAAAAAACTTTTGTGATGAATTAATTTCTTTTTGTGAAAGGAGCGAGATAATGCAAAGAGAGTTTAAAGTTCAGGATTTGGCAAAAGTTAGTAACCATAACTTCTGAACTCTAAATCTCTTACTGCGCTTTCTTTCTTTCAAAGTCACCCGCCTGCACGTAAATAATTTTTGCAGGAGCAACCCATTTTTTCATAGCCGCATTTATCTGTTCAACAGTCATTGCCGAAACCTTCTTTTCATT
>DATDOJ010000364.1:0-7646 GCA_035293345.1 Bacteroidia bacterium | reverse complement strand
GACTTTGCAGTTGTTGCAAGTAGCCAGCGTCAACCTGCACGCCAAGATTTTTCGCAGCCATAGCATCAGACAACGCCAAATCTTTTTTGCCTATACGTAAATAGGAATACGAACGGTTAAGATAATATATGCCGCTGCCGGGCGATAGCTGAATCGCTTTGTTCAAATCACGAAGCGCGTTTTCATCGTCACCGAGATTCTGAAATGCTACACCTCTGTCGCAATAAATTCCTGCGTCATCGGGTTTCCGCCTGAGATAATTTGTGTAATCCGTAATGGCTGATTTGAAATCATTCAGTACAAAATAAGTGATGGCGCGGTTCATATATGCATTGGCAAAATTGCTGTCAATTTTTATTGCTATGGCAAAATCGGCAAGTGCCAAATCATATTTTCCGTTCCGCGCATACACCCCGCCCCGGTTTGCATACACATTTGGGGTTTGGGTTTTAAGCTGAATGGCTTTATTGTAATCGGCAAGCGCCAGGGTATCCATGCGGCTGTCGGAATAAATGTTGCCGCGGTTCACATACGCCAATCCGTAGTCGGGATACAGTTGTATTGACTTATTATAATTCGCCATCGCCTTGTCAAGAAATCCCTGTCGCTTGTATTCGACTCCCAGATTCACAAGCGGAAGAGGAGCTGTGAAATTTTTCAGGTTGTCTTCAAGCAGCGCCTGCGTGGTTTTCCAAACCTTGGTTCGCTGGAAAGTTATTCCGGAAATCACGAGCAGGTAAAAAACAAAAGTGCCGTAGATGACATTTTTGTATGCATAATTTATTTTCATCGCATGTTGCAATGTAGCAGCAACAATCATGAACAACCCGATGGAAGAAACATAAACATACCGGTCAGCCATAACTACTTCTCTTACGGAAACAACCTGCAGAACGAGCGTGAACAAAATGTTGGCGGCAAAAAATAAATATCCGAATGCCGCTTGCCGGTTTTTCTTCAGGGCGCGGATGAAGAGAAAAATAATGCCGGCAACAATCAGCGGATGAATGTAAAACCAAATTGAAAAATTTTTTTCGTTAGGATATGGATAGTACGCGGAAAGTTGATAAGGGGCAATCAGCTTCATAAAATATTCTCCCACCGCATAGCAGGCGTAGAGTATTCTTTCCATGACGGAAAAATCACTGTACGTGAGCGCATCGCGGTTCGATTTGGTTGCCATCAGTGTGATGATTCCGAAGAGAACAGCCAAAGCGAAGTAAGGAATCTTTTCAAGTATTACTTTTTTACTCAGCAGATTTCTTGACCGGAGATAATCAATGCAGACAACAGAAAGAGAGAGCGCGACCGCCTGCTCCTTTGATAAAAATGACAAAACGAAAAACAAGAGAGATACAAAATAAAATTTCAATTTGCCTGAGGAGAGATAAGATATGTAAGCAATCAGCGACAAAAGAAAAAACGCGCAGCAGAATCCCGTCTTAAAAGCAGCCGATGCCCACGCCACCGATTCCACCTGCATGGTGGCTAATCCGAACAGCGCAGCAGTGGCAAGCGCAATGAACGTGCTTGCATTAAGACGAAACATAAACCAGCAGACCAAAGCGATGTTGATGAGGTGAAGCACAACAGCCATGAAGTTGTAGATAAATGGTTCACTGCCGCTGATGGAATGAAGTATGCCGAGAAAGAACATCGGCAGGGGAGAATATTGCCCGAAGTAAAATTCGAAAAATACCGCGCCAGCATTTCCGAATGAGAATGCCGTGACAAAAAGGTTATCGTAAATATACCAGTCATCATCATAATTAATAAAATTCTTTTCAAGCGATGGAATATAAACCAAGAACACCGTCAGCAAAATCAGCGCGAGCAGCAGCCACTGTGTTTTGCCGAAGGAAACACTCACGGTTTTTTGGTTAGCGGGCTTGTTCGCTGGCTTGGGAATGTGCTTTTTATTTTTATTCATAACAGGCGGCAGGTGTAAAAGTAGTGACTTGAGAAAATATCTTATTTGCTTTTCCGTTTACATTCGCAGAAACTGTACAGATGAGGAATCGCAAGGTCGCTTTAATTTTTTTGTTTACTGCTTTTGCCGTAAAAAGTTTTTCAGCAGGAAGCGATTCCACAGGCAGTGCCGTTTCAAAAAAAATATTTTTCTCCATTGACTACCGAAACAGTTTCATCACTTCCACCGAAGCGCATGTAATCGGTTTTCGTGCGGGGCTGGAGCTGAATAATAAATTCCGTCTCGGAGCCGGGTATCATTTTCTCAATTCTGAAATTGTCAAAACAATTTCGATTGATAATACTATCACCAACGCACAGGTTCGCCTTCGCTATGGAAGCATGTCTGTCGAATTTGTTTTGCTCAGCAAAACACTCTGGCAGTTGACGGCACCTTTGATTTTAGGTTTCGGTCAATCCGCATACATCCCACCATCAAACGATTACGGAATCACCGAAAAACATTTCGCCATTTTCGTTGAACCGGCAGTCACATTTCAATACAACGTGATTCCGTTCATCGGCATCGGAACAGGAATCGGATACCGCTTCATGCCCGCGGGCGACAGCACCCTGCGTTCTTCGTTTGAGACACCGGTTTATGATTTCAGAATAAAAATTCTGATTGATGAAGTCCTCGATGCGCTTTTCCCGGGGAAATAAAATGGTTATCGGTTATTGAGTTATTGGTTATTAAGTGAACCCCTTACCAATAACTGTTTTCTTAATAACTTAATAACTTGTTGAGAAAAGAAATTTATCGGTTATTGAGTTATTGGTTATTAAGTAAACCTTTTACCAATAACTAATTCCTTAATAACCTAATAACTTATTTATTTCCTCTTACTTTTGTTTCATGTCAATGCAAAATATAAATCCGGTTCTTGACGCAGCAGGCGAACAACTTTCTCCCGCTGAAAAAGAAATTGACAAAGTCCTCCGCCCCGTTGCCTTCGAGGACTTTGCCGGGCAGCGCAAAGTAGTTGACAACCTCCGCATTTTTGTAGAAGCAACACGCCAGCGAAAAGAATCTCTCGACCACGTGCTGCTTCACGGACCTCCCGGATTGGGAAAGACAACCCTCGCCTACATCATCGGAAACGAACTCGGAGTTAATGTCCGTTCCACATCCGGTCCCGTGCTCGACAAACCGGGCGACCTTGCCGGACTGCTCACCAACCTCGAACCGAATGATGTTTTATTCATTGATGAAATTCACCGCCTCAGTCCCGTCATCGAAGAATATCTCTACTCCGCCATGGAGGACTACCGCATCGACATCATGATTGAATCCGGTCCCAACGCACGCTCCGTTCAGATTCAAATCAACCCGTTCACACTCATTGGCGCCACCACGCGTTCGGGCTTGCTCACCTCTCCGCTTCGCGCGCGATTCGGAATCACATCGCGGCTCGAATACTACGATGCCGAAACATTGCTTGGAATCATTCTCCGCTCGGCACACCTGCTCCAAATCGGAATCACCGATGAGGCAGCATTTGAAATTGCAGGACGCAGCCGCGGCACTCCCCGCATCGCCAACGCCCTCCTCAGGCGCATCCGCGACTTCGCCCAAATCAAAGGCACCGGTTCCATTGACTCGAAAATCACCCATCATGCCCTCACAGCCCTCAATGTTGACGAGCACGGGCTTGACGAAATGGACAACAAAATCCTCACCACCATCATTGACAAGTTCAAAGGCGGTCCGGTCGGAATCACGACCATCGCAACTTCCGTGGGCGAAGAAGCCGGAACAATTGAAGAAGTGTACGAACCGTTTCTCATCAAGGAGGGCTACCTCAAGCGCACCCCGCGCGGGCGCGAAGCCACCGAGATTGCCTACAAACATCTCGGCAGAAAAATTCCTTCGGTTGGCGGTTCGCTGTTCAATCAACAGTAACTGAAAAAGTTTTTGGAGCCAAACATTTTTTTCTCTCTCCAACTCCACGCCTGCTTTCGCCACCCAGCCGCACAAGCCAACCCTGTGACTCAATCAGGGCTATGCACGAAGCTCTCCGAATTCTGACAACCGTACTGTGAGCGCTGTCACACTGAGCGAAGTCGAAGTGCCTGTGGTGTTTACTATAATCTTTCTTAGGCGGTTCCCCTTCAGGGGACAGGGGTAAAAAACAGATTGCCGGTGACTGAGCCCTGAGCTTGTCGAAGGGTCGAAACTACATCTTCACAACCTTCCTCACCACCAAACCATTTTCCTCATCCCTCACCACAACAAAATAAATCCCCGGCATCAACTCCGAAACATCAATCGTAGCAGTCCCCTCTCCTTTGGAGAGGGTTAGGGTGAGGTCTTTTACTTGCTCTCCCAGCACATTCCAAACCCGCACATCACACCATCCTTCTTTCCCAAAGTTTATTGTTACTTCCGTGGTGGCGGGGTTAGGAAAAATACTTGTCATGCTGAGCGAAGTCGAAGCATCATTAGTTCCGGTAATAATATCAGTTGTGTCAATCTTTACAATAAAAATCTCGGAAACCGAACCACTACTGTCTGCATTGATTAAAGTGTCGGAACCGAAATTGATGGAAGGACTATTGAAATATCCTGTCACATAAACATTTCCTGAATTGTTAAGTGCAATTGCGTTGCCACGGTCATAATCAGCTCCACCTGATGCTTTTGCCCAAGCAAAATTTCCGGCACTGTCTAGCTTGCTGACAAAAATGTCCCAGCCTCCAGCCGAAATCAAATTAAATATTCCCGAACCTGGGTCGAAGTCAACAGTATCTTCAAAGCGTCCGGTTAAATAGATGTCGCTATTTGCAGCAAGAACCAAAGCCGCGCTAAAATCCCTGTAAATGTCTCCTATTGATTTTGCCCAAGTGAAATTTCCTCCGCTGTCTAATTTGGAAACAAAAATATCTTCCTGCCCTGCTGATGATAAATTGAACGTGCCTGCATTAGGGTCAAAGTCAGCAGTATCTTTATAGGTACCCGAAGTGTAAACGTTTGCATAAGCATCGACTGCAATTGACAAACCATTATCATCAACCGTCCCACCCATTTGCTTTGCCCAGACAAAATTACCTCCCATATCTAACTTGGAAACGAAAATATCACCGCCATTCGAAGTCATGTAAAAGTTACTTGTGCCAGGGTCAAAATCAGCTGTTCCGCCAAAGCTGCCTGTGGTATATACATTCTGCTGTGCATCAACGGCAATAGAATGTCCTTGGACACCGGAACTTGTAACCGTATTAATCATTTTTGCCCAGATAAAATTGCCTGAGTTATCTAACTTTGAAATGAATGCAGCAATGTTTGAAGGGGAAGACAAATTGAATACTCCCGACCCGGGGTCAAAGTCAACGGTTCCGTAAAAAAAACCTGTAGTGTACACATTTCCATTTGCGTCCACAGTTATGGAATAACCCCAATCCTGATTTGCTCCGCCTATTGATTTTGCCCATACAAAATTTCCGGCACTGTCTAACTTGGAAATGAATATGTCTTGTTGAATTCCTCCTGCTGACGTTAAGGCGAATGTTCCAATGCCTGGGTCAAAGTCAACCATACGTGCGAATTGCCCTGTCGTATAAATATTACCGAAAGTATCCAGCATAAGTGCCCATGGCGAACAATCGCCACCACCCGGCAGGCAACTAAAACTTTTTGCCCAAATAAAATTGCCCGATGCGTCTAATTTAGAAATGAACATGTCATAACCACAAGTGGCAGTTAAGTTGAATATTCCGATGCCGGGGTCAAAGTCAACTGTCAATCTGAATTGACCTGCTGTGTAAACGTTACCAGCTACATCAACTGCAACAGCATAACCGGCATCTGCATTAGTTCCTCCAATCCGCTTCGCCCAAAGCCAGTTAGGCGCTTGCGAAAAAACATTCACAGAAAAAATAATTGCTGCGGAAAGAATAAATATTTTTTTCATGCTTTTATTTTTTACAAAATGAAATTCATTCAGTAAAAGTAAACCAAAAAAGGAGAACTCCCGTTCCCCCTTTTTCGTAATTCGTATATTAGTACTAATTCGTATTTCGTAGCTCAAGGCGCCACCACCGTCACCCGCGCATTCACTCCCGTATCCACTTCCTTCTCAAACGGAATCAGCACCCCGTCCACATCAACCGTCCCTTTATATTTTCCCGGGTCAATATTTTCAAACACTTTTATTCCGTCAACACCCAACGTACTCGTTATCGCAGCGCTCCCCTCTTTCTTAATCGTCACCGGTCTGTTCGCCAGCAAAATATCCGCAAGCGTTTTTCCAAACACCTTCAAACTCGCACTCCCCGGAGGCGACACCAAATCCTTCAGCACACTAAACGTATAACGCTTCTTCGCCTCATCATTATTTCTGAAAACCATTTCAACGCCATCCCTGAAAAAATCAATCACCGCATCATACAACGCATTGTTCGCATTAATCTTTGCCGCCCGTGCCGTCCCCGTTTCCCTGCTCGTCAAAAACGGGTCATACACATTCTTAAACGCATCCCTGTCATTCTTCACCTTATTTAAAAAAGTCCCAACCATGCCGCCCGGTGCAGTAAGCTCAACCGAGCCATCATTAATAAACTGAACCATGCTCTCACACAACCCCGCAACATTCTCCCAGTTGCTCTCCCCAATCGCATTATACTTCACCAAACCCGCTGCCTCATATCGCGGCTTCGGCTCCTCACCCGGCCACCCGTCACGGATGTAACCCTTCAGGTCATTAAAATTATCCTTCACCGGAGTCAGCAAATCCGGCAACAAATTTTTCAGCGTCTGGTGCACGCCATTGCGCGCTTCCTCATCCGGCAATCCCATCGCAGCCGTCCGCAGCCCCCGCAGCGTATCAACAAACGCAATAACATACTTCGCTTTCTTGTTAGCAAACAACGCCAGGTCCGCCTCAAGATTATTTATTCCGAGATTTGTTATAGCATAAAGTTCAACCTCCGTGGTAGTGTATTTTGCTTTTATTTCTGACATGATTTTTATGGTTTAAATAGTTTATGACTTACTTCTGATAATTTTTTTATTTAATTTTTAATTCGTGAAATCCGTGGCAAACTTTTTTTGTTTATTTCTCCGTGAACCTCTGCGCAATTCTCTGTGCACTCTGTGTTAATCTTTTTCGGAACTATAAAGTAATAGGGGTTAGTAATCTTTCCATTAATTCATCAAACATAACTTCATTCTCATTTCTGTGATTGTACTTGTAAACAAATTCAGCAACGTAGTTAGGTAATTTCCGTGCGCTGACGCTGTGATACTGTCCGATGATTCCGCGTTCAATGATTGCCCAGAATGATTCAATGGAATTGCTATTCACGCCCTTGTAACTGTAAAACTGCTGATGGTCAACTTTGATATGGTCAATGATTTTTTTCATTGAATTGTAGCCGGGATAACTGTCAGTAATCAAAACCGAATCGTCCTCGTCAACATATTTTTTCACCATATCTTTTAAATTGTCGTAACTCAAATCTTTCATTACTTCGGCAACTACATTTCCATTACGCTCCACAATTCCAACCACAGGAATATTGCTTGTTCCCCTGCCACGTTTCGCATTATCATCTGATTTTGCTTTGCTCCTTTTGTTCGGAGTAAAGTCAAAACCCTTTTCTTCCATCTCCTCTATTTGTTCGTCAAGTTTCTCACGCTTCTTAGGTTTGAAAGAGGGGTCGTTATACTTTCGTGGCTT
>DATDOJ010000363.1:0-7563 GCA_035293345.1 Bacteroidia bacterium | reverse complement strand
GGGAACTGCGTAGTGGAGTTTGTCTGCCCAGCCGGCATAGTAGAAGAAATGATTTGCTGCTAATGGAATATCTATGTCGCGGGATTCGCGGATGGGTTTGCCTCCGTCCATGCTTTCGATGACGGCAAGTTCGCGTGCGCGTTCCTGCATGATGCGGGCGATGCGGTATATGTATTTTCCTCTTTCTTTTGCTGGGAGTTTTTTCCAAACCTTTTCATAAGCGGTGCGTGCTGACTGGACTGCGGTGTTTACATCCTTGTCATTGGCTTCGGCTACTTCGGCAATCTTTTGTTCGGTGGCGGGGTTGATGGTGGGGAAATATTTTCCGCTGTCGGGGGCTATGAATTTGCCGTTGATGAATAAATCGTAACGGTCTTTTAATTTAATATGGTCTGAAGTTTCGGGAGCAGGAGAATAATTCCATCCGCTGGAGAAATTCAGTTCTTGTTTTTTGGGTTTAGTTTTTTTAGCCATCGGGTTTTGAAATGGGAACGCGGATAAAATATGATGATTATGATTTGTTATGATTTATCATTTTTTATCTTAATCATCATAAAAATCTGCGTTCTGTTTTTTTAATCTTTAGAGAAATAATCTATGGATTGATATACTCCTGTTTGTTCTTTTACTATTTGCATAAGTATATCATTTGCTAATGAACTTGCTCCGAAGCGGAATAAATCAGGAGTGAGCCAATCGTTGCCGAGAGTTTCGCGAAGGACAACTAAATATTGAATGGCAAGTTTTGAAGTTGCAATTCCACCTGCAGGTTTCATCCCTATTTTTTTTCCTGTGTCATAATAATAATCGCGGATGGCTTCAAGCATGACCAGAGTTACAGGCAATGTTGCCGCAGGTTGAACTTTTCCTGTGGAGGTTTTTATGAAATCTGCTCCTGCATGAATTGCGATGTCGCTTGCCTTGCGGACGTTGTCAAGTGTGTCGAGTTCTCCTGTTTCAAGAATTACTTTCAGATGTGCTTTGCCGCAGGCGGATTTCACTTCTACGATTTCATCGAAGACATAATTGTATTCACCCGCAAGAAATTTGCCGCGCGAGATTACCATATCAATTTCATCGGCTCCTTCTTTGACTGCCCATTTGGCTTCGGAGATTTTAATTTTCTTGTCAGACATGCCGCTGGGGAAAGCGGTTGAAACGGCTGCGACTTTTACTGAAGAATTTTTCAGAACATTTTTTGCTGTGCGAATCATGTTTGGGTAAACACAAACTGCAGCAACTGATGGAATTCCTTCAACGGAATCATCCGCAAGTGGGCGGATTGCCTTGATGCAAAGCTGACGGACTTTTCCTTCGGTGTCTTTTCCTTCCAGTGTGGTAAGGTCAATCATGCTCATGGCAAGTTTGAGCGCGTGAAGCTTTGATTCTTTCTTTATGCTTCGCTTGGTGAGGCGGGAAATCCGTTCTTCGATTCCGACCTGGTCAACGGGGGTGGTTTGGGAAAAATTTATTGCCACAGATTCACAGATTGAAATCAAATATATGGAATGATTTAGAAATGGTATCGGAGAGAGAATGTAATCTCGGTATTGTACTGCCCCTGATTAAGTCCATATGTTCCTCCTGACGCATGTTCACGAATAGGCAGGATTGAATTATCGAGTCGCGAGTTGAGAGAAATTTTTTCGGAAAGTACATAGCCGACACCGAAGAGAAAAGAAAATTCCGTTGAATTATATGGACGCTCAATGGTTCTTTCGCTGTAGAAATCTTCTTCACGCGAATAAACAAGAACCCCGAATGCTACTCCGCCTTCAACAGTTATGCTGCTCTTTACCTTATAAATAAATAGCACCGGAACTTCAACATAATTTAATGTGGGATAAATATTATATGGATTTGCATCTGCCTGTTCACTTGTCGGGCGGCTGCCTTTTCCGATGAATGATATTTCCATCTGAGCGGAAGTTTTTTCTCCCAACGGAGTATTCACAAATCCGCCAGCATATAATCCCGGCTTATTGAATCCTCCCAGTTGGTCACCCGAAACCTGGCTTGAACTTATTCCGAGAAATACGCCTGCCTTGAATTTCTGCGCCTGGGAGAAGAAAGGCAAAAGGGATATTGCGAGAATTGATAAAATTAGAAGAATTGTTTTGTGATTCATCCTTGCAAAAGTAGTGATGTAATCAACAATGGGCAGGGAATAATCTCTCTGTTAACCTGAAACGTATAATGTTCTTATGCGTTTACCATTACTTAAACCACAAAACAAACAATCATGAAAAAAATTATCATCGGCTCTTTAGTCGGAGCCATTATCATGTTCATCTGGAGTTTTCTTGCCTGGATGATACTTCCTATTCACGCTAACACGTATGCCTATACCCCAGCGCAGGATGCCATAATGAAAGTGCTGGTAGAAAGCAATCTTGAAACGGGAATGTATGGGATGCCTTCTGCGCCTACCAAAGAAGAGCAGATGAAAATCATGGAAGAGAATAAAGGTAAACCGGGAGCGGCAATTCACTACATAAAAGAAGACCCGGGCATGGGCTCCAATCAATACATCTTTGGAATATTATTTAACTTCATTATGGTCTTTGCTGCCAGCGTGCTGCTTGTTAATAACATGAACGGTTCCTTCTTTTCGCGCTGGTGGATGGTGATGATGATGGCGGTAGTTATTATTTTCGGGGTATATATGTTACAGTGGAACTGGATGGGGAACACATGGGCTTATACGAGAGATTTTGTTCTTGACTGTGCTCTTGGCTGGGCAATAAACGGAGTATGGCTTGCGTGGTGGTTCGGTAGAAAGTAAACATGCTTTCATCAAGGAATACTCAAATAGGCAATGGGCAATAAGCAATTGGCAAAAAAATAAATTCTGATTTTGCGTATTGCGATTTTGCTCTTTGCCTATTTCTTTTTACTTCCCCACGTTTCGTAAATCTTCTTTTGGCTTATTCTGTCGTCAGGAATTTCTCTGAGCGGTTCACATTCTTTCCACAGCTTTTTCATTTCGTCAGGAAGTTTCTGATAGAGTTCAGTTCCTTTTGTTTTCCATCCCAGCATTTCGTCCGAAACATCTTTGACAATTTTTGCGGGATTGCCGACAACGACTTTTCGTTCGGGAATCTGCATTCCTTCAGGAACAAAACATAATGCACCGATGATGCTTCCGTCACCGACAACAACATTATCCATCACCACAGAATTTATTCCGACCAAAACATTTTTCCCAATCGTTGCTCCGTGAATTACAGCCCCATGTCCGATGTGTGCACCTTCCATCAGCCGCACGGTTACTCCGGGAAACATGTGGATGGTGCAGTTCTCCTGAACATTGCACCCGTCTTCAATAATTATTTCGCCCCAGTCGCCACGCAGTGCAGCGCCCGGTCCGATGTAAACATCTTTGCCGATAATGACATTGCCCATCACCGCTGCCTTCGGATGAATGAATGCCGATGGATGAATGACAGGTTTGAATCCGTTGAATTCGTAAATCATGTTCTGGCTATTTGCTATTGGCTCTTAGCTATTGGCTGCAAAAAGCCAACAGCATTTTATTCTTTGATTAATTTTTCCATAAACGAATTGAAGTCAGCAATAAATTCTTCATAGCGTTTGCCTGTTGCCGGACCGTTGAAGCCGGTGTGAATTTTTCGCACCGTTCCTTTTTTGTCAATAAAAATTGTTGTCGGGAAAGACATGATGTGATTCAGCATCGGCAGCGATTTTTTTTTGTTTTCTGCTGAAGTTGCTCCGGCAAAGAGCGTTGGATAAGTTATGTTGAGACGCTTCTGAAAACGTGCAATTTTATTTTTCGCTTTCTCGAAATCATCCATGCGTTCATAATCAAGCGCAATTATTTCCACTCCACGCGATTTGTTTTTGGAATAATATTCTGCGAGGAACTGCGATTCATCCAAACAGTTCGGGCACCATGTTCCCATGATTTGAATGATGACAACCTTGTTCTGGAATTTTTTATCAGGGAATGAAATTTTATTTCCTGTAGTGTCGGGAAAAGAAAAACTTACTTGTTTGAAACCGGGATTTAGAAACGTGAGTGTATCAGGATTGGGAAGATTGATGTTTGCATCGCGCACTGCCGTCCAGGTCTGGTGCCAGTGCATGCCTGAAAAAAAACTTCCGGTCAGTGTGCTGTCAGGATTTATTGAGGCGGTGTAAAGAAAAAGATGCGAGCCGTCAAAGGCAGAGAGAAAAACTTTCTTTCCCTGAACGGTGCCTTCCATATAACGGTGGTCACCGGTAGGAGTGAGAACCGTTCCTTCCAGATAATTTCCTGTCTGTTTGAATTCTCCGATGCCGAGCGCGTCAATCGGGTCGTCTTCCCTGAAAGTAATTTTCCATTTGCCGCTGATGTTCATCATGGGCTTTTCTTTTTTAGCAGTGAAGCGCCAGTCCTGGAACATCTTCGCTTTGAACGGAACAATTTTTTTGTCAATGCGCATGTTGTTCACAAATGTTCCGTCAATATTATGCCCGTCACAAAACCCGCGGATTTGAGAATCGAAATACGGGAAGTTGATAAACACCGAATCGCCATCGTAGATTATTTCATCCACCACAATTCTTTCCTTTCCGTTTCTGATTGTGAGCGTTTGTGTAATGTCGCGAAACTCGCAAGTGAAATTAAACGGCAGCTCAGTGCTGTCATTAAGCTGAAACACTCCGCGCCACGACCCCTGGTGAATCATTTTCTGCGCAGGACTGATGAAAGGAACACAAAACAGAATGAGAAAAAGTAATTTTCTGAATTCTGGATTCATTTATATATCGAATTTAATTCCTTGAGCTAAAGGCAATTCCGTGCTGTAATTAATTGTATTCGTCTGCCTGCGCATGTATTGCTTCCACGAATCAGAACCCGACTCGCGCCCGCCACCGGTTTCTTTTTCCCCGCCAAATGCCCCACCGATTTCAGCGCCTGATGTTCCGATGTTCACGTTGGCAATGCCGCAGTCGCTTCCTTCGTGCGAAAGAAATTTTTCTGCTTCAAGAATATTCTTTGTAAAAATGGAAGAAGACAACCCCTGCGGAACATCGTTGTGCATGGCAATAGCTTCTTCCATTTTCTTATACTTCATCATGTAAAGCAAGGGGGCAAATGTTTCATCGCAGACAATAGGCAGGTTCTTTTTCACCTCAGTAATGCAGGGAACGACATAACAACCGCTTTCATATTCTTCTCCATTCAGGTTTTCTCCGCCATAAATAATTTTTCCTCCTTCTGATTTTACGCGTTCAATAGCTATGTTGAAATTTGCAACCGCGTCTTTGTCAATCAGCGGACCGACAAGCGTGTTTGAATCCAGCGGATGCCCGATGCGGATGTGCTGATATGCATTCACCAATTTGTCACGGAAGTTTTCATAAACCGATTCATGGATAATCAATCGCCTTGTTGAGGTGCAGCGCTGCCCTGCAGTTCCTACTGCTCCAAACAAAACAGCACGCATCGCCAAATCCAAATCGGCATTCTCGGAAATGATGATAGCGTTATTTCCGCCAAGTTCAAGAATGGATTTACCCAGTCGTGCTCCCACAAACTCGCCAACTTTTTTTCCCATTCGTGTAGAACCTGTTGCCGAAATCATCGGCACACGATGGTCTTTCAGAAAATTATCTCCAACATGTTTTGAGCTTGCCACGATTAGATTCAAAACTCCTTCGGGCACATTATTTTTTTTCAGCACATCAGAAATAATATTGTGAACGGCAATGGCGCACAGCGGAACTTTTGAACTTGGCTTCCACACCACAACGTCACCGCATACCAGCGCAAGCATTGCATTCCACGCCCACACGGCAACCGGAAAATTGAAAGCGGAAATCACGCCTACGATTCCCAGCGGATGCCACTGCTCATACATTCGGTGCTTTGCGCGCTCACTGTGCATTGTTAATCCGTAAAGCTGGCGTGAGAGCCCGACTGCGAAATCGCAGATGTCAATCATCTCCTGAACTTCGCCTAAGCCCTCCTGATAAACTTTTCCCATTTCATAGGAAACCAACTTGCCAAGCGGCTCTTTGTATTGGCGCATCGCATCGCCCATCTGCCTCACAATTTCTCCGCGTTTAGGAGCGGGAATCATTCGCCATTGAATGAAAGCATTCTGCGCACCGGAAATTATTTTTTCATAATCGTCAGTAGTCGCTTGTTTGACAGAAGCAATTTTTTCTCCATCGGAAGAAGAAAACGATTCAAGAACTTCGCCTTTCGTGTCAAACCACTTTGTGCCGGTATTGGCTCCGCTGTTTAGTGATTTAATTCCCATTGTCTTCAGAACTTCTTCTATGCCGTAATCGGTTTTTAAATCTGCTTTCATGCTGTTATTTTGTTTTTCACAAAAGTAATCAAATGCCCATGCGTTAACTCCTAACATTAAACACTAAACTCTAAACCATAAACAGGTTTTCTTAATTCACCATTTCTTATCTTTCGGCAAAAATTAAATAAGTGCCCGACAGCATCGTCATTATACCAACGTACAACGAAAAAGAAAACACGGAAAAAATAATCCGCAAAGTATTTTCGTTGTTGCATGAGTTTCATATTCTCATCGTGGATGACGGCTCACCTGACGGAACTGGAAACATTGTAAAAAACCTTCAGCAGCAATTTCCCGAAAAACTTTTTCTGCTCGAACGCAGCGGCAAGCAGGGACTCGGCACAGCATACATCACCGGTTTTCGATGGGCAATCGAAAAAAAGTATGATTACATTTTTGAAATGGATGCCGACTTTTCGCACAACCCCGATGACTTGATTAAACTGCACCATGCCTGCGTAAACGATGGCGCTGATGTTGCAGTCGGTTCACGGTATATCAAAGGCGCCAACGTGGTGAACTGGCCGCTGAGCCGTGTGTTGCTTTCTTATTATGCATCGGTTTATGTGCGTATCATAACAGGTATGAAGATTAAAGATGCCACAGCAGGGTTCAAATGTTACAAGAGAAAAGTTTTGGAAACAATCGAACTCGACAGGGTTCGTTTCATCGGTTATGCCTTTCAGATTGAAATGAAATTTACCGCGTGGAAACATGGCTTCATTATAAAAGAAGTACCCATCATTTTCACCGACCGAACCGAAGGAACTTCAAAAATGAGCGGCAACATCATCAAAGAAGCCGCCCTTGGGGTGATTGAACTTAAATGGAAAAGTTTTTTCAGAACGTACAAAAAATAAGGATTTTTAACTTTTCTTTAATTCCTGTTGACTTTTAATCAGAATATTCGTCAACATCGCTTGCCCGTACAGAAAATATTTTTTACCTGCATCATTAAACCGGAACCTGCCGGGTAAGGTAACCTGTTTTAACGCTACCATTTTAAAACCAAAACAATATGACAGCAAAACAACTTGCAATTTTATTAGCCGTTCTCTTGGCTTGTTCAGTTTATTATAATATTCAATGCCATTTCGAAGGAGAACCCGAACCATTTAAATGGAGCGTGGATTCAATACCGGCAAAAGATATTCAAGGTTTAATTACTAATAACTCAAGTTGCCAGTTGATTAAGTGTATTAAGGTAATTAAGTTGTTTGTATTGCAGTAGATTTTG
>DATDOJ010000362.1:0-7639 GCA_035293345.1 Bacteroidia bacterium | reverse complement strand
ATGTTGATTTAGTCTTGAACGAAGTTGTTTATCACCTGTATGCGTTCCAACTCTAACAATTCTATCAAGCGTTTGAAAGATTTCACCCTTTTCAAATAAAATGTAAATTCCATTTTGAGGAATTTCTTTTTCCAATTTCTTGAATGGAAACGAGTATCTTATTCTATTGTTAAAGTATTTATGTAGCTCAGTCACCATTTAAAATCTCAATTAATTTTTTCAATTCGCCCGGTCTTTTACCTTGAATTACACCTTTCAAGGGCTCCTCGATTTTTAACAATTTGTGTTTAATCGGTTTGACGTAATCTTGACCAGCTAAAAAAATAAATGTGTCATTTTTCAGATCAGCCACTTGTTCCAAGTGTTTTATTACTTCTTCACCCCATTCTTTTGCTTCTTGTTTTGTAAGAACTTTGAGCTTTGGTTTTTTAATTTTGTCAGAAGGTTTTATGTAACTTAAGGTAACGTCATAAGGTTCAATTACTTCTTCAAGTTCCAAAACTTTATGTAGGGCAGATAGAATGAAAATATTGTCAGGATTTAAAGCTCTTGCATATTCTAAACTGTTTTTAAAAAGTGGGCCTTTGTACAAGTCCTTTGCCATTGCTTTTTCTTTTCCTTTTCTGGAAACACAAGATATTAATACAATTCGTTTCATTGTTTTGATGTTATCTGTTACAATAATTATTGAATAACCATTTAAATCAAGCCCGCTGATTAATAAATGGAACCATCTTCTCTTTACACATTTTCAATGCATACTCCGTTCTGCCAGATGCACTAATGATTCTCCTGCCAAATTTCAGCACCTGATCTGGGATCATTTTCAGATTTAATTTTTGCTTGATGGTTGAAATATAGAGCAAGCGATAATGCGGTATAAATCCAAAATAAAGGAAACCATTTTGGATGAAAGTGCATTTTAATATACCATCCGATGAAAACAAATGCAAGGGAAAACAGTATTGCAGCTTGAAATAATTTGAAGATTCCAAATAATGATTTAACCATTTTAGTGCTATTTAAAGTTAGGTTGATAATACTGAGCGATCATAAATATATATTAAATTTCTGATACATCCAAGCAATTTCTTTAAATTAATTTTTAACAGAAAGAAATGTTATAGCCAACCCACACTTCGACTCCGCTCAGTGTGACAACTGTAAATTCCCTGAATGAATTTATACAGCTTCTGAATAACCGTAAATATATTTCAAGGAATTCTTTAATACTAATTATTTATTTAAAAATAATTCTTATACTAATTCTTGATTTATTGATGAATTAATTTTTTTCACTTTTATTCCTGTTTAATAATTGCATCCAGTGTTCCCAGATAATAACCATAGCCAAGGTGTCCAACCTGCAATACTCCAGCAATGCTTTTTTATATTGTTCCTTAACTGCTGCGTTGTCTCTGTTCAAGCCGTACACCATATCCTGATAAGCTCTCATGGCTCCCACGCCTTCAGCAACTTTTATTTTTCTGTCATCATAAATCAATTCTGTCTCCGGTAAAACATCATAAGGATTAACAATCACTCCATCCTCAGTTTTCACTAACAGTCCAACCTCGTTTAGTAAATCTTCTATGTGTTTTGATTTATTGGATTGTAAGACAGCCGGCAAAACAACTTTAATTGATGTCCTTCCTCCCATCAAAGGATGAAAATAATATTTCCTTGCCCAGTCATGCATATCTACTAACCGATTCAACGGATTATTTTTTTCAATCACGATAATATTCCCAAGCCAGCTCATAAGAGCTTTATCAGCATGTTCAACTTCTTCCATCGTTTTTAAAATAGCACGCAACTGGGTGTTCTCGTATTTACTCCATATCATTACATTTCCTTTATCACCGATGCACTCCCGAAGTTGCCGCGCAAATTCTATATTCGGATAAATGGTATCGGTGTTTATCCATTCCTTGTGAACAGGTTTATCCCCCGGTGAATTAATTGTATGACAACTCCATTGAAAAATTACATTTTCAAAACACCTCATTCCTTTATGATATGGTAGAGCCATTTGCGATGTTTCGAAATCAATGAAATGCAGAGGATATTTTAAATTAGAATTTAAAATATCCTCGTTCAATTCTTTCAATAGAAATTCTTCCTTCTTGGTCAATTGATACAATGGACGGTTGGAATAAAACGGACTTCCATCAGGTTTCGACACAGCTTCAATCGGCACATCGCTCAATGCTGTTTTACCTTTATTGATTAATTCATTAATGATATTGTCTCGCTTAGAATTAACATTACCAAGCTGTCCTAAATCTAAAATGTGAGGAGTTGGCTCTGCCAGTTTTCCCCAGCATTCATTAAATCCGTTTTTAACAGCGTCAGATTTCACACGATACTCGCATTTACTGCATTCGTAAGAAATGGGCATTTGTATTTTCGTGTCTGTTAGAACACTCTGTATGTATTCCTCCGCTTTAATTTTAATAGATGGTAACCATGGCTCTACAATATCATCCACATTAATTATTGCAAGAAGCTGGTTACGGGAATTTCTGATTGCATCAAGATTCTCATCAGACCCAATAAATTCAACATCAATTTTTTTAAAAGTTGAACCGGGCTTAGCTTCTTCTTTTGTCAACTTAAACCATGTTAAAATACCATCCAATTCAGAAACAAATATTTTATCCGGCATCATCATGAAAGCTTTTACCTGAGCAACCGGATACTTTTCCTTCATTACAAGCTTTTGATATGCTACATCCTCCAGGTATTCCTTGTACGGCTTGTCACTAAGCGATTTTGTTGCCTTATTTTTTTGGGAATCAATTCGGCTGTCTATGGATTTAGATTTTACCTCAATGATTTCAAATGTGTTTCCGGTTTTTTTGAGAATATCAATTCGAATTAATTTATTATTAATTGAAATAGCTGCTTCAAATAAAATGATGCTTTCATTGGCAGCAAGTAATTCTTCTGTTTCTTGTATAGCGTAATTAGTTCCGCCTTCAGTTTTTACTTCGACTCCTTCAGGGAAAAGCAATTGAGCCAACTTACCAACCATATACCCGCCTTCGGCAAGCATATTCATATATTCATTAGTATCTAAAGAGGTCGGGTAAAAATGTTTTTTGTAAAACAATTTAGTAGCACAGGACTGTGCCAGTTTAAAATCACTTTTTGATAAATGCATTTGTTTGGGATTTGTTTTCTTATTCCCAAAAGTAATTCATTCCACAAATCTCCGTGAGCGTGTGCTGCGCCTGTGATTGTTTTGCGTTAAGCCTGCAAGGAAACCACAGCTTTTTCAAAAACTTGCTTTTTTAATCAAAATCAGCTTCGGCAGGTATAAAAGCAGTTGCTACGGAGGTCGTAGCAAGTGCTACGATGACCGTAGCAGATGATACGGAGACCCTACCAAATGCTACGGAGGCCGTAGCAAATGCTACGATGAATAAAAGAAGTGATACGAAGGCCGTAGCAAATGATTCGTTGGTCGTAGCAAGTGAAACGGTGAGCGAATCATTTGCTACGACAATAATTTCAAGTGATTCGGTCACCGAATCATTTGTTTCGGTGAGCAAATCATCTCATTCGTTCACCGAAGCACTTGTTTTTACAACAGACGCAAATTATGCGAGTAGCGAAACAAATCCCTTAAACAATTTTATTAATTTTGCTATGAGAAAAAACAATGGCAATCGCCTCATCATATAACCTCGCATTAGGAACCGCTGCCCCGGCTTTCAATTTACCCGATACGGTTTCAGGAAAAATGCTGTCGCTGGAATCGCTGCGTTCTGAGAAGGCAACGGTGATTATGTTCCTCTGCAATCATTGCCCCTATGTAAAGCATGTGAACCCTGAGGTGGTGCGTATTGCAAACGAATATATTCCCAAAGGCATTTCATTCATCGGCATCAGCTCCAATGAGGTTGCCCAATATCCGGAAGACGGCCCGGAGCAAATGAAGCGGACTGCCAAAGCCCTCGGCTACAGTTTTCCATACCTCTATGACGAAACTCAGGATGTAGCCCGTGCTTACGATGCCGTCTGCACTCCCGACTTTTATGTCTTCGACAAAAAGCTCCGCTTGATTTATCACGGGCAGCTTGATAATTCAAGAGCATCAGGACATCTGCCACGCACGGGAAAGGACTTGCGCAGCGTGCTTCAATGTGCGCTGGAAGAAAAACCCGTGTCCGAACTTCAGCGTCCAAGCATCGGCTGCAGCATTAAGTGGAAGAAGGATTTCTGAAAGATGGCTTTTTGATTTATACAACACCCTCACTGAAATTTTATTACTCACAAGTAATATCGAAATGACAATTCTCCAACGATTGTTCTGCGGAAACCACTGAATCATTTTCTGCATTGTATATTTTATATCCTTTCTGGATTAACCATTTCACAAGTCCTGCCGCGGAGGATTGCTGCAGCTTCAACAAATCATCATCCAACTCGATAAACAATTTCGGGTGAAAGCGCAGAATGGTTTGCTCAGCTCCGTGCAGCACATTCATTTCGAAACCTTCAACATCGAGCTTGATTAAATCAATGCGGGAAAAACTTTCACGCTGAAGAAATGAATCAAGTGTTGTCACTTTCACCTTTTCGCCATGGGCAGAAGCGGAAAGGGAATTCATTCCTTTATTCCTCTCGTCTCTTTCTTCAATAAATAACTCCCGCTCTTCTTTTCCCAATGCAAAGGGATGAAGCGAAATATTTTTCAAAGCCGGATTGAGTTCAATGTTTTTCCGGCATTTTGCAAATACACCGGGGGCAGGTTCAAAACCAATTGCTTTTCCTTTTTCTCCAACCTGCGTAGCAAGGTTCAGCAGCGTTTCACCGATGTTGACGCCTACGTCAATCACCGTATCCCCCGGCAGAGCCAGCGCATATATTTTTTCCCTTGGCTCAACACGGTTGCAGAAATAAATATTCCATTCCACCCAGTCGCTGATGTCGAGTTCATAATGAATGTTGTTCCTTTTCGCTCTGCGCAATGTGCCGGGAGCATAATCGGAATGACGGGGGCGCAGCAGGAAGAAAAATCTCCTGAGCACCGGAACCGATGAAAAGAAAATGATGACCGCCTCACACCATTGATTTCTGAAAAAGGATTTAACGAATCTTTTAAGCCCGTTCATTTCACAATAATACTAAATACTCCATACCGGCTTAATTCATTTTGTCAGCCATCGGGCTTCAAGTATCTTTGACCAGATAAAAAAACAATCATGAAGAAACTTCTTCCAATTCTTTTCGCAGTGTTAATTTCATTCCCGACTTTTTCGCAGAACAAAAACAAAAAGCAGGAGCAGCTGGTTGCACCGCCCGCGCCAACCACAGAAACCGAAATTTCCATCTACAGCACCGCTATGCGCTATGGCGACTTTGACGCAGCGCGTTATACACTTTACACTTTAATGGCAAAGCATCCTGAAAATATTTCCTTCCTCGATTCGCTCATCCGCATTTATTTTATGACGCAGAATTGGGCGCAGTGCATTCTTGCCGGACAGGATTATTCCGGCAGGGATACTACCAACGCTGCCGTGATGGAAATGATGGCTATTTCGAATTCCAACCTTTCGCGCAACAAAGACGCGCTCGATTTGTATGAGAAAATCTACCGCAGGACAGGACAGCTTTATCATGCTTACCAGGTGGCGGTGCATCAATACATCATGCAGCGTTATGGCGAATGCGCGCAGATGATTGACATCATTGTGAATGATACTGTATCGGCAACCGAACTCATAAATATTGATCTTGATAAAGGACAAGGGCAGCAGGTTCCCATCCGCGCTTCGGCACTCAACCTACGCGGGGTGATGCTCAAGGAAATCAACATGAATGAAAAGGCGAAAGAAAATTTTGAAGCGGCTTTGAAAATCGCTCCGGAATTTGTCCTTGCAAAAAATAATCTTGAGGAAATGAAAAAAGCAGAAGCGAAACCGGTGGAGAATAAAACTGAACCGGTGAAGAAAGGAAAATAATGAGTCATTTGAGAATTTGGAAATTTGGAAATGAAAACTGTGCTATTATTCTGTGTTGCGTTGTACCTGAGTAGTGAAAGTGAATTCTATTCTTTCAGAACAGCAACCATTAACGGAAAAGAATTTGATTTCTCCACGCTGAAAGGAAAGAAAGTTCTCATCGTGAACACCGCTTCTGAATGTGGCTACACACCGCAATATACTGACCTGCAAAAACTGCATGAGAAATATAAAGGCAAACTTGTTCTCATAGGTTTTCCGGCAAATAATTTCGGGCAGCAGGAGCCGGGAACGAATGAACAGATACAGGAATTCTGCACGAAGAATTACAATATAACATTTCAACTCATGCAGAAAGTTTCAGTGAAGGGTGATGACATGCACCCGCTTTTCAAATGGCTTGCTGCACAGTCCAATCCCGATTTCACGGGCGATATCAAATGGAACTTCGAGAAATTTCTGATTGATGAAAACGGAGTGCTTGTTCACCGCTTCCGCTCTAAGGTGAATCCGATGAGTGAGGAAATTACAAGGGAAATAGAAAAATAGTTATTGGGTATTAAGTCAAGGGGTTAACACCAATAACCAATAACTCATAACTTTTTATGCCTGCGCTGCCGGTCCGCCAAAGTTCATCGGGATGCCGATACTTTCCGTTTGCTTGATTGTTCCGTGAACGGCTTCGTATTTTGAAATGTTATCCTGAAGCGCCAGCATCAGTCGCTTCGCGTGTTGAGGCGTCAATAATATTCTCGCTTTGACTTTTGCCTTGGGAACACCCGGCATCACTTTCACAAAGTCAAGAACAAATTCAGAGGGGCTGTGGGTGATGATGGCAAGGTTGGAATAAATTCCGTCTGCTACTTCTTCGCTCAGTTCAATGTTGAGCTGGCTCTGGTTTTGGTTTTCGTCCATGATTTTAATTTTGCGTAAAGGTAATTCTAAAATAATAGAACCTCTGCCTGAGGACAGATTCGTCCTTTGGCGAACAAATGACGCTGAAAAAATGAATTTACACAGATTGAGTTATTGAAAAATTATTTCTTCCTTTGAATATGAAATTCCGATTGACATTAGTATCCCTTAGTTTTATTCTGCTCGCTCAAACATGCAGTAAGGAAATCACTCTGCCTGATTCCGAACTGAAAAAAATTTTCGGCAAATGGGAATGGATTGAAACATCGGGAGGATTTGCAGGAAAGATTATGACTCCGGCTAAAACGGGTACTACAGACGAAATTGAATTTTCAACACAAGGAATATTTCAGGAATTCAAAAACGGAAAGTTGCAAGACAAAAAAAGATTTTCAATCACCAAAGACAAATCCATCTTAAAAGGAGATTCAGCATATATTATTTCTTTTAGCTCTATTGACTCTTCATTTAGACGGGCAATACAAAAACAATCTGTCAGTTTCACAGGAAGTGATACACTTCTTCTGAATGAGGAATGTTTCGATTGCTTTTCGTCTATCTGGGTAAGGAAGAAATAATTTAAGCCGAAAATAAAAACGTCCCGATAATTATCGCATAGGCGTCAACCTAATTTTAATTTTTCAATAAAGTTCAATCTATCCTTTCGTTTGTCGTAAGCGCAGTAGCGGAGTAACTCGGGGGTTAAAGTTCTGAAATTTTTTTCAAGGAACACGTTGAAGTTGTTAGCA
>DATDOJ010000361.1:0-12595 GCA_035293345.1 Bacteroidia bacterium | reverse complement strand
TTTATGGGTTTTTATTGATGCTTTGACTAATTTAATATAGCAAAATATATAATACAATACAGCAAAATATATAATATAATACAGCAAAGTATATAATACAATACAGCAAAGTATATAATTTAATAGGTCGAAATATATAATATAATTATATGAATTGCTGTATGGAATTATATAAAACATATAATTTCATTATATGAAATACTATATTAAATTATATAAAATGACTAATCTAATTATATGAAATGACTAATAAAATTATATGAAATGCTGTATTAAATTATATGTAATGACTAATTTAATTATATGAAACATAACAAAAATGGGAAATAACTTAAAAAAAGCGCCTCACATAGGCGAAATGCTTAAAAAGCATGTCAAAGCAAAGCGCATATACCAGGCGCCATGGGCGCGCATACAGGGTGTGCATGCCACCACCGTGAATTCTTATTTTAAAAAACCCACCATGCAGGTCGGCACGGTGTTCACCATTTGCCAGGTGCTTAAGTACAACTTCTTCCGCGACATTGCCGAGGAGCTTCCGGCTGAGTTTCCGTCAAAGACACCTCCTGCGCTGGCTGTGCGCATCAGCGAACTGGAAAAAGAAAACGAGCGGCTGAAAATTGAGATTGAAGTTTTGGAGAGGACGAGGAAGTGATTTTGTTTGGGTAGGTTTGTAACAATGACAAAAGAAAATAAATTCAAATGGCTGGGGCTTTTTATTGCTTTGGTTGTACCTGCTATTCTTATAGGTATGTCTATTGCTTTATCCTTAGCTACTCTTTATGAGGAGCAGTTAAGTAATTTCCCATCATATTTATCTCGCTTCGGGTGGTGGTCGTTATCCTATTACGAGTTATGGTTAGCGTTTTTTCTTTTTATCATCATACGACTTGGAGAAAAAGAACCTTTCAGTTCTCTTGGCTCTCTTAAAATGAACTCGGACACTCTTGGTCTTTCCGCTATCATTATAATAAGTTTGATTGGAGCTGGAATGTTGTTAATAGTAATATGGAAATATGTTTTCCAAATGCAGATTGGTCATGAACTGGCGGGGGAGAGAATGGCTCAATTACCGCTTTGGAGAAAAGCGTTTTTATCTTTAGGCGCAGGCATTACAGAAGAAATTATTTACAGGGGCTATTCGATAACAAGGTTGCAGCAGTTAACTAAAAATAAACCCGTATCCATTATTATTCCATTGGCGGCTTTTGCTTTTGCGCATATCGGTTACGGAACGGTTCTTCATGTTATGACCGCTCTTGCCATGGGAATAGTTCTAACAATCTTTTATTTAAAATATAAAAATCTATTAGCAAATATGATTGGGCATGCATTATTTGATTTCTTGTTTCTTGCGCTTGCTCGTTAGCTAAGGATTACAAATCTTTCGCAGCGAGAATGAAAAAAGTTTGGTAGGTTTGTGGGGGGATAAATGAAAATCAGAAACTTCTAATCATGGAAACATCTTACTTTGTTATATTGTTATTATCTGTTGTGGTATTGATGGGCGTTTTACTTTTTTATAAACCCGTAGTGAAATTTAAAGGCAAGCGTATTGAAGTGCGTCAAATAATTCTGGTAATTATCTTTGTATATTATCTTGTTAATGGAATCCGGACAGGCAACATATTTGACTTTGCATTTGCCGGTCTTTTTATTGCTTTCGTCCTGATAGAATATTTCAGGCGCAAGAACATGGAAAGGAAACTTGATGAGATTTATAATGTGACAACAACCCCCTCGCTGCAGGCAGAAAACGATGCGCTTAAAAAAGAAATTGAAATGCTGAAACGCGAAATTGAAATCTTGAAGGAAGCTGCGGGGGTGAGGAAATGAGGAATGAAAAAAGTTTGGTAGGTTTGTCAAACTATTTTAATGGCGCATGAAAAAATATTCCGGACAGCTTCTTTGGGTTCTCGCTTTGTTATTTCTTTTTTTTATGGATACATCTGAAAACGCGTTCTCTTTTTGCGTCTTCAAAATGATGGGGTTTAATTCCTGTTTTGGCTGCGGCATCGGGCGCTCCATTCATCATGCATTGCATTTCGATTTCGGATTGTCGGTGAAGGAACATGTCCTGGGCATACCCGCCACGCTGGGAATCTTATATACTATTTTCAAGCCAGTCATTTCACTTAAACCAAAACTACAATGGATATTCAACAAATGATAATGATGCTGCCGGGCATTCAGCCGGATGAATTAGCCGTTATTCAGGGTCTGACAAAAGATATGTCGGAGACGCAGCAGCAGCAATTCTATACCATCTACCAGGGCAAAAGGAAAGAACAGCAATTCCTGATGCTCATGACTTTGATTGGTTTCCTTGGCGTAGCCGGAATTCAAAGATTTATCGTTGGTGAAATCGGCATGGGCATATTATACCTGCTCACGTGCGGCTTTTGCGCCATAGGAACAATCATTGACCTTATCAATATCAAAAGGATGACATCAGAATTTAATCAGAAGCAAGCCATTGAGTCGGCAAAAATTGTGAGTATGATGTCGAAGTAAAACTGACAGCAACCGCTAAGGTATTTACCAAAACAAAAACGTCCCGATAATTATCGGGACGAATCATAAATAATATTTTCAGGAATACGTTACGCCTTCAGCGGAATGCGGAGTTTGCTTCCCCTGCGCAAAATCTTTTTATGGCTGATGCGGTTGAAGCGCAGGAGTTCTTTCACAGAAACACCGGGGTAGAGTTGAGCAATGGTGATGAGCGTGTCGCCCGGCTTCACCACGTGGTATAAATAATTTTTTGTCCTCTCGTAGTATGATGATTTCTTTTTTGCGGCAGGAGCAGCAGCAGATGCAGTAACTGTTTTATTCTCCTGTTGATTACCGAGCTTTTCCAAGCCGATGGACGAATAATATCCGTCAAACATCTTGCGCACAAAATCATTTCTTAACGTGGGAGAGTTTGAACCAAGCGCGATGGCTATCAGACGGTGTTCGCATTTGCGCGCTGTGGCAACAAGGCAGAATCCCGCTCTGCGAGTATAGCCCGTCTTGAGTCCGTCCACTTCGTTTTCAAAATCAATGACGAGGCGGTTATGGTTTCTGAGTGTTGATGTGCGCTTGCCGTTGCTGATGTCGGCAAAGCCCTGTGAAGTAGTGCCGATGATTTCATCATACTGCATCATCTCGAGTGCAAGGCGGAGCAAATCGGTTGGCGATGAACTGTTGGTGAGCGATGCGCGGTAAGCCGGCAAGCCGGTGGGGTTTGAATAGAATGTGGAATTCATTCCGAGTTCTTTCGCACGCGTGTTCATGCGTGCAACAAACGAACCCACGCTTCCATTGATGTATGCGGCAATGGCTTCGGAAGCGGCATTGTCCGAGGCAATCATAGCTGCCTTGAATAAGTCCTCGAGTGAATATTCTTCGCGGATGGTTACGGTTCTGCGTCTCCCTTTCACATAAGCAACCTGGAGTTTGGTCACGTTCACTTTATCTGTCCATGAAATTTTTCCTGAGCGAATGTCTTCAACCGTCAGCAGCGCAACCATCATTTTGGTGAGTGATGCCATCGGGAATGCGACATCCATTTTTTTCTCCCACACAATTTTTTTCTGGTCCATGTCGTAGAGCAATCCCGCGCGAACCATTTTTTCATTGGGCTGCACATTGGCATCGGGCTGAACTGAAAAAACTTCGGGAGTGACCGATGCGACTTTTGCCGTTGTGTCCGTGCCTTCTTCGTTGCCACCGCCATCTGCGAATGCAGGCAGGCACAGTGCAACAAAAAAGCATGCAGCAAAAATTGCCGTGATGAATTTAGTTCTGAAAATAATTTCGTGTCTCATGGGTTGGAATCAATAGACGGGTGCAAAATAATGCTTTGGTGGTATGCGGGTCAATTATCTCAGGTTTTTCTTTCATGCCAGGTAGTTGCGCGACCCGCGAATATTTGGCTTTCTACTGAGGTTCATCCTAAAACGTTACTATTGTTAAAATATTATCGAGGAAAATCTTACAACGGCATTTTTACACAAGGAAACGGCAAGAATAATTATTCACAGGCATATTCGCCTTAAGAAAATATTTTTGCTGAAAATAATACAAGCATTCCTTTGAGCAGGTCAGAAAAAATATTCAGCCCGAAAAGTTACACGGGCGGCAACACGGCAGAACTCATTCGCGGAGGAAAAGATTTTTTCAGGAAGCTGATAGAAGTGATTGATGCGGCACAGTCAACCATACATTTTCAAAACTACATACTCGATGACGATGAAACAGGCAGAAGTGTTTGCGATGCACTGAAGCGTGCTGCTCAGCGGGGCGTAAAAGTTTTCCTCATGCTTGATGCGTGGGGCTCACGTTCACTGAGTGAAGAATTTATTTCCTCGCTGGTGGAAAGCGGAATTGTTTTCCGGTGGTTCGGAAAAATGATTACGAAAAGAGGATTTCATATCGGCAGGCGCATGCATCATAAGATTGTCGTTTGCGATTCGCAGTTTTCATTGGTGGGTGGAATGAATATCGCCAACCGCTATCACGGAAATGACGGCAACCCTCCCTGGCTCGATTTCGCTGTTTACTCCGAAGGAAATATTTCTGTTCTTCTCGAGCATGTCTGCCAGAAATTCTGGAAACGCAACCCGCTGAAAAAACGGCTTCACTTTGCAAAGAAAAAAATTGATGCTCAGCAGGAGAGAGAAAAAGATTCCGTGCTGATGCGTGTGAGGGAGAACGATTGGGTGATGCGCAGGTTCCAGGTGATGGCGTCTTACCGAAAAGCTGTGATTGCATCAAAGGAATCGCTGACAATTTTCGGAGCATATTTTCTTCCCGGCTTCCGCTTTCTCTATCGCCTGCGAAAAGCGGCAGCGCGAGGAGTAAAAATCAGAATCGTTGTCCCTGCAAAATCCGATTCTGAAATCGGTAACACTGCGCGGCATTATATTTATTCATTTCTTCTTCGCAACAATATCGAACTGTATGAATATACCCGCACTATGCTTCACGCAAAAGTTTGCGTGGCTGATGGCGTGTGGTCTGCCATCGGTTCTTATGACCTGAACAATTTGAGCGCTTACAGCAATGTGGAAGCAAATGTGGAAATATTCGACCGTGGCTTCGCAGTAAATCTAAAGAACGAAATGGATGTCGTTATTAAAAATGACTGCGAGCAAATCACCTTAGAGTCGTATGGAAAAAAACTTACGCTCATTAACCGATTCAGATATTGGATGGCTTATCACACCATCCGGTTGCTGTTCAGGATTTCGATTCTGCTGGCAAGCAAAACAGAAGAATGAATTGGCAATTGCTAATTTGCCATTTGCTTTTTTACCTTTACCACACCAAATGGAAGCAACATTTCTTCAATCCGCTGCCCTGCTGCTCGTACGCCTCATTCTCGGAATGCTTTTTTTCTTCCAGGGCTACGACAAGATATTTAAAATCGGAATCAACAATGTTACTGATGCAGCCATTACACCGGTAACAGAAAAATTTTTTGGAAAGAATTTTTTCAAAGCTTTAATTTTTGTTTCATCCTGGACAGAACTTCTCGCAGGCATAATGCTCACGGTCGGATTTCAACGTGATATCTGGCTCGTTATTCTTGGAGCCGATATGCTTGGCACGGCATTGCTCTTTTCGATATTAAAACCCATGTGGGACATGCAGTATTATTTCCCGCGCCTGGTTTTGCTGGTTCTCTTAATGCTGATGCCGGAATCGTGCGATTGTTACCGGATTGATTCATTGCTGCATTGACATAACCTGTTCAGCGAAAATCAAGTCCTCCATCGTGGTTATTTTAACATTCTGTTTCTTCCCTTCAACTAAAAATATTTTTTCTCCTGTTGCCGCTTCAACGGCTGCGGCATCATCGGTGAATGATTCGATGAACTTTTGAGCATAAGCTCTTCGCAATGACTTTATGCTGAAGCACTGCGGTGTCTGAATGCTGATGAAATTTTTTCTGTCGGCATAAGCGTTTCCTTTCTCATCAACCTGTCTTATGCTTTCGCTGAGCGGAAGAAAAGGAACTGCATTTCCGTTTTTCTCTGCTGCATCAAAAATTCTCTGAATCAATTCTTCGCTCACAGCGGGACGAACCCCGTCATGCACTGCAATCAGCGAATCATCATCCGTGATTTTTTCCATCGCATTTTTCACCGAATGGAATCTTGATTCTCCTCCGCTAACAATCTCATGCGGGATTTCAAACTGATACGCTGAGCAAAGTTTTTCCCAGGTCTCGAAATGATTTTCCTGAAGCGTAACAATAATTTTTCCGCTGATGCCGGAAAATTTTTTCATTGTGTGCATCAGCATAGGTAATTTGTTCAGAAGCAAAAACTGTTTCGGCAATTCCGATTGCAGGCGCGTTCCGCTGCCGCCTGCGGTGATGATGACATGCTGTCGCATGAAAAAATATTATACGTTATTAGTTATAAGTTATACGAAAAAGTTGGATAACCCTGGAATACCGTATAACATATAACGTATAACTTGTAACTATAAAATCAACATCGCATCGCCATAGGAATAGAAGCGATACTTTTCCTTCACAGCCACCTTGTAGGCATTCATGATTAAATCGTAGCCGCCAAAAGCAGAGGTCATCATGAGCAGCGTTGATTCAGACATGTGAAAATTTGTAATCATGCTGTCGGCAACATCGAACTCGTAAGGAGGGAAAATGAATTTGTTCGTCCAGCCGTTGAATGGTTTCAATTCGCCTTTGGTTGAAACGGATGTCTCAATTCCGCGCATCGTGGTAGTTCCTACAGCGCATATTCTTTTGTGATGTGCTTTTGCTTTGTTCACAATCGCACATGCATCATCGGTAATTATCAATTGCTCGCTGTCCATTTTGTGCTTGGTGAGGTCTTCCACTTCAACGGGGCGGAAAGTTCCCAGCCCCACGTGAAGGGTGATTTCGGCAAAGTGAATTCCTTTCAACTCAAGGCGCTTCATGAGTTCAGGACTGAAGTGCAGTCCTGCCGTTGGGGCGGCTACTGCCCCTTCGTGTTTAGCGAATATGGTTTGATAGCGCTCATGGTCTTCGGGTTCTGCTTTGCGTTTGATGTACTTGGGAAGCGGTGTGTTGCCAAGCGATGTTATGATGCGTTTGAATTCTTCGTGTGTGCCGTCATAAAGAAAGCGCAGCGTTCTTCCGCGCGAAGTGGTGTTGTCAATCACTTCGGCAATGAGTTCATCGTTCTGCCCGAAATAAAGTTTGTTGCCGATGCGGATTTTCCGTGCAGGGTCAACAATCACATCCCAGAGAAAGCTTTCCTTGTTGAGTTCCCTGAGCAGGAATACCTCAATCTTAGCTCCCGTTTTTTCTTTGTTACCATAAAGACGGGCTGGAAAAACTTTGGTATTGTTTAGCACCATCACATCGCCATCGTTGAAATAATCCATCACCTGTTTGAACTTCTTATGCTCTATTTTTCCTGTTTTTCGGTGAAGAACCATAAGTTTGCTTTCATCCCTGTGTTTGGCAGGATAGGAAGCAAGCAAAGAATCAGGAATGTGTAATTTGAATTGGGATAATTTCATTGTCAGTGATTTAGAATAAGAAAAAAGTCAGCAAGGGGCGCAAATATAATACGCAAAAAAGCGTTTGTCCACAAAAGTTTAACAAATAATTTTTATTTATGATTCTGTATAAATCGGGGTAAAAGCGAGCAGGTTTTCCCTCCTAACGCAGAATCTTTCTGCTTATTATAAAGGATTTTATTGCTTTCTCGAAATAATGATTGAACAATCGAGCCATGATGCAATTTTGCATCTTTGCCCGGAAAAGTCCAACCATGCTGTCACTTAAAGAAATATTAACCGTTTCCGCCATTCTTTTTGCCGTGATTGACGTTATTGGCTCGCTGCCTGTTCTGCTGCAGGTGAAACTGACGGTAGGGAAAATAAATTCGGAGAAAGCCACCCTCGTTTCGCTGCTCATCATGATTGGATTTCTTTTTCTGGGAGAAACCATTCTGAACTTCATGGGTGTGGACATTCAGTCGTTCGCCATTGCCGGCTCACTGGTGATTTTTTTTCTCGCCATTGAAATGATTCTCGGCATCCGCCTGTACAAAGACGATATTCCTGAAACCGCTTCCATTGTCCCTGTCGCGTTTCCACTTATTGCCGGAACAGGAACCATGACAACTCTTCTTTCACTTCGCGCAGTTTATGATTCACTCACCATCATCATCGCCATTTTCCTCAACATCATTTTGGTTTATCTTGTTTTAAAAAATTTAATCAGGGTTGAAAAACTTCTCGGCAAAGCAGGCATCAGTATTGTCAGGAAAGTTTTTGGAATTATTCTGCTCGCCATTGCCGTGAAACTGTTCAGGGCTAATGTTGGTATTTGAAAAACCAGTTTGCCCGATGCTTCTATTGACTCCTGAAAAATTTCCCGACTACGAACTCCTCGACTGCGGTGACTTCGAAAAGTTAGAACGCTTTGGGGAGTGCATCACCATCCGCCCCGAACCGCAGGCGGTTTGGGATAAGGGATTAACCAATCGTGAGTGGGATTCGATGGCACATGTGCGTTTTATTCCTCAATCAAGTTCTTCGGGGATGTGGAAGAAAATGCGGGAGATGCCGGACAGGTGGAATATTGAATATGAAGTCGGAGGACAGAAGACAGAAGGCAGAAAAATAAAATTTCGATTGGCTCTCACTTCGTTCAAGCATGTTGGGATTTTTCCGGAGCAGGCAGTGAATTGGGAATACGTTTATGAAAGCTTAACACGCCTCACCCCCCTGCCCCCTCTCCAAGGGGAGAGGGGGAGCAACACAGAGGATGTGCCAAAAGTTCTCAACCTGTTTGCATACACGGGAGGAGCATCATTGGCAGCGAAGGCAGCAGGAGCAGATGTTGTGCATCTCGATTCGGTGAAGCAGGTGGTGACGTGGGCAAGGGAAAATATGGAGCTGTCGGGATTGAAAGACATACGATGGGTGGTGGAAGATGCGATGACTTTTGTTAAGCGCGAAGTGAAACGCGGAAAAAAATATCACGGCATTATCCTCGACCCGCCTGCCTACGGACACGGAACGGACGGACAAAAATGGAAACTCGAAGAAATGATAAACGAAATGCTCAAAATGGTTTTCTCTCTGCTCGATGAGAAAAATTATTTTCTCGTGTTCAATTCCTACTCGCTTGGTTTTTCTTCTTTGATTGTTGAAAATCTTCTCAAGGAAAAAAGGGGTTCCGCGACTGAGGGCGATACGGGAGAATTGTACCTGCAATCCAAAACGGGAATCAAATTGCCGCTGGGAGTGTTTGGGAGGGTGAGAAAATAACTGAAACAAGTCAGCCCGAAGCTGGAATGACTTTGGAAATAAGTGAAACATGCCAGAAAATAACCGGAAGCTGCCGGTAAAAAAGTGGAACATGCCAGTCAAAAGCCGGCTTATGCCGGAAAATAACCGGAATTAGATGGTAAATAAGAAGAAGTTCCAGAAAATAACCGGAAGTTGCCGGTAAATAAGTGGAACATGCCAGTCAAAAGCCGGCTCATGCCAGAAAATAACCGGAACTAGCTGGTAAATAAGAAGAAGTTCCAGAAAATAACCGGAAGTTGCCGGTGAATAAGTGGAACATGCCAGTCAAAAGCTTGCCCATCCCGGAAAATAACCGGAATTAGCTGGTAAATAAGTAGAAGTTCCAGTAAATAACCGGAAGCTGCCGGTAAAAAAGTGGAACATGCCAGTCAAAAGCTTGCCCATCCCGGAAAATAACCGGAAGTTGCCGGTAAATAAGTGGAACATGCCAGTCAAAAGCTGGCTCATCCCGGAAAAGAACTAACCCATCTCAGCAAAAAGCTGAAATCAGCCAGTAAATTACTGATCCATCTCCGTAATGAACTGAAACATCTCAGAAAATAGCTGAGACCTTCCGGTAAATATCTGGCTCATCCCAGTAAATAACCGGAACATCCTGATGCCTGACCTTTCTTTTTTGAAAAAAACGAGGTTTGATGTTATTTATAGCTTATTGGGCTATGGCATTGACGGCAGGTTTGCAGAACCCGCGGAACGGGATTTTGCGATTATTTTAGAATTAAATTCTTTAGAAATCTTAAAACGTTATTTAAGATTTTTGTCACTCTCCCATTTTTCTTTTTCAGGTGAAGGGTCTTTATAGAACCTGGCGGCTTGAGCCATACGTTGAGTCATAAAATTATATGGTTGCGGCAATTGTTCATGTGGTATAGCTATGCAACCAATTTTTATATTACCGTGCATTTCTAAATTTTGCAAAGGGGCAGAAACTACATCAGCACCGACTTTCCGAACTTCTTCCGCTCTAATTACTGCTAAGCCATGGTAAATCCTTTTGTCCTCTGGCTTTTCATTTTCCTTGCCATGCTTTTTACAAAAATCAGGAATTGTATATTCTAATCTCAATATTGAAACCTCATCTGTATTAGGTTTTGGTCTAAAATCATTTGGCTTTATTTTTTCCTTATAAATTATGCGAACCAATCTTTCAGGGTTGGCAATCGCAGATGGGATACTCATTATTGCCTATCTGGATGAGATAAAATCAAAAGCTGTCCAAGAAGAAATAATAAACCATCTGTATCATCTAATGGTATCTTTTCCCGAGTGACTAATTCCTTATCAGAAAATTTTGAGAAAAATGAATAGGTTTTTTTTCCTATTTCAATAGATACTATTTCATCTTTTTTGTTAGTTAATTCAAGAGAAATGGTGCCATGGGGATTGGGATATAAGTCAGAAATACTCTCAAGAATTATTGGGGGTAGATTAGACAAGATTCTGTTTGTGTTAGCTATAGTTTCCTTTAACGGAGTTAATGCCCCGTAACCATCCCAATCTTCTTTCAGTTCAGAAAAAGTTGTTAGTTCTTTTTGAAGTTCTTTATCTTTAACAACAGTTTCCTGTTTTATCTTACCTAATAAACCATAAAGAAATTTAACAAGATTGAAATCTTTCTTTTTCTCATCAGGCTCTGATGAGGTTCCAACTTGAGTGTAAATGCTTCCTATGTTTGAAGATACATATCTTCCAAAAGTTGCTCCCTTATGAACACGTCCGGAGTAAATAAAATGAGGATGTTTTCCTTTTTCTTCTTCATTCTCCTCAGGCGCATTCCACCAATCGTCTGCAATAGAAAATTCATCATAGTTGATAAATCTATCTCTTAATTTTTTAACTGGGGATTGAAGGAGTTCGCTCATAACGAATAGTTACTTATTAATAAAAGTAAGTTCAAATCCGGTTGCTTTTAATCTTTCAGAAATTGCTTCTTCTTTATCAAGTGCTCTTTTAATTACTCGTGATAATTTTTTTAAATCCTTTTTATCCAAGTTTAAAAATAGTTCGTGGTGTTCGCTATCACCATGATAAATAATTTTCAATTGATGATTTACAATTAAGGTAGCAACGTTATTCCCCTCTTTGTTAAAAACTGGCCTGATATCAGTTATTGATTTAACATCATGAAACAAGTTTCCGAATTCTGCTCCTAGCATAATTGTTTTAGCAGATAAGTATAAATTACGTATTTCTAATAAAGACGCTACTCTCTTTTTTAATTTATTTTTTTCCTCTTCTGTTGTTAGTTCAGCGCTCAATTTTTCATTTTCCATTGCTGAAATACATACCTCGTCATAAAACTTGTTTTCAGTTTCATCGTAATCTACTTTAACCATATTTAAACTGAAAGCAAGTTCAATAATGGATTTTATTCGCTTGTCGTTTTTTAAATTCTCTGGTAAAGAGTTATTAATTTCTTTCGGAGTTTTTCCTAAAGGAATGTCATTCAAAAAATCAATTACCAGGTTAAAAATTGTTTCATCAATTTTTAACAAATCAATGAAGGATGGAATAGTTGATTGTGGAATTCTTATACTTGCCATGTTATTTACTGCTTGTTTTAAATAAGAGTCTTACGAGGTGGAATGTAAAAATTTCATGTGCCTTAAAAGATGAATACAAACAGTGTAATGTTAATAACGAGCAAATATAAAACCTCTTAAGTGATTGTTGTGTTAACAAACACTCTAAACTTACAAAGCGCAATAATAGTCATAATTTAATTTAATCTATTAGAGTTGTTGCGAAATAAAAATTATGCTTTTGAACTCATTGTCTGGCAAGGGCTTAAGAGGCGTTCCTCAGAAAAATCTATGCTTCCCTTATCTGGTAAAGGTTTCCAAAGGTCAAAAATCTTATTTCGCAACATGTCTATTTACTCGCAATTTTAAAACATTGTTAGAGCTACAGAATCCGCCAAGCTAAACCCAATTGAGGCAAAGTTCACCTCTGCCATTAAGGTTAATTTTTCAAATATAAATTTCTTAAAAAATCACCCGGGCGAACCTAAGGGATTGCAGTGGAGCGTAGCGGAACGTAAAGCGGGACAGGAGGTAATGAGAGTTACAAAAGTTTGTTTCCAAAAAATTTTATTTAAACATGAGAGAATGCCGAACCCCGATAACTATCGCATAGGCGTCAACCTAATTTTAATTTTTCAATAAAGTTCAATCTATCCTTTCGTTTGTCGTAAGCGCAGTAGCGGAGTAACTCGGGGGTTAAAGTTCTGAAATTTTTTTCAAGGAACACGTTGAAGTTGTTAGCA
>DATDOJ010000360.1:0-3891 GCA_035293345.1 Bacteroidia bacterium | reverse complement strand
AGACCTTATGAGCATAAAGAAATGGAGTGTTTACCGGGCAAACCTCGAACCTGTCATTGGTTCTGAACAGGGAAAAACCAGACCTGTACTTGTTATCAGCGAAGATGCCATCAATGATTTATTGAACACTGTAAATATTCTTCCCATCACTTCCCGAAAACCCAGAAGACGCATTTATCCGAACGAAGCATTATTGGGAGCAGGAAAATATGGTTTGGAAAATGAATCTGTTGTATTGTGTCATCAAATAAGAACGGTTGATAAGAAACGTCTCTTCTTCCAATATGGCAATGTAAATGACCTGGCTAAACAGGATGAGATTATAGATGCTCTCAGCTTTCAGTTGGGAATTGAAAAAGATGCTTAGCGTAACTTATTTTATTTGACAACCAACATTGCCGGAAATAAATTTTCATTCCCCGAATACGCTCATGCTTACTCAAAGAACTGCGATAGAAAAAGTAAAACGATTTGCACGCGAAGTTCAGAATACAGGTCTTCACTTGCGCAAGGTAATTCTCTATGGCTCATACGCGCGAAACAAACAACATCAATGGAGTGACATAGACATTGCACTCGTTGCCGATGAGTTTACCGGCATTGGTTTCAATGATGCAGATTATTTTGTGAGCATCAACAATAAGAAACAGTTTATCATTATTGAAGCCAGAACATTTCCAACTTCCTATTTCAGAAAAGGCGACCCGTTCATTGATGAAATAAAACGAACAGGAATTGAAATAAAAATTTGAATGGAAGAAAGAGGCGCAACACCCCATGCCCCTGCGGCAGCGGTAAGAAGTACAAGAATTTCCACGGGAAGGGGCAGGTATAAACAATTTGAAGTATCTTAACTTAGTAATTAAATTTAAGAAACTATGGCATGGAGTGGAGGTGGAGTAGCTGCTCGGAAAACGCACTACTTATTCATTGATGGTGCATGTCTTGATAAGATATTGCAAGAAGTAGGTAGCAATTTTTTCTTTCCTTCTGAACTCACTATTGACTATAAACAAATAAAAGCAAAAGGAGGCTTTGATAAGGTCTTTTATTATCATGCCTTACCAGGAAAAGAACACGATGAAACGAATAATGATTATGAAAATAGAATTGAACTTAAGGAATCATCCTTTAATTCGTTAAAATTACTTCCCGACTTTCATGTTTTTGAAGGAGTAACTTATGGTCGAAGAGGAAAAATAAGACAAAAAGCTGTTGATATAAAGATCTCTGTTGATATGCTCAAACACACAATCAATGGAAATATGGAGCGAGCCACTTTGCTTGCGAGCGATTTGGATTTTAAGCCTCTTTTAGACGCTTTACTTATGGAGGGAATGCATACAACTCTTTGGTATAAGAAGAACACTACGAACAAAGAACTTTTATATTCTGCAGATAGAGCTGTCCCTATAACTATTGAGCAAGTTTTCGACTGGATGCCACTAAGTTTTGCTCAAGGTATAAAATTGCCATATATTCATCGACAACCTACGGATAGAAGTGGTATGACAAAGCAAAAAGATCTATTAATAAATAAGCAATCTGGAATTCTTTTTAAGACCAATAAGGAATTTATAATAGAGTATAGTCAAGATCACAATAGTGCTACCTATGCAAGTCATTCTAATTATGAAAGCCTCAAATATTTTTTAGAGCATGATAAAGGTCTTGTAATAGAGGAAGTATAAAAATACCCCCGTTACCCAACCTTTCCCGCTCCAGCTTTCAGCGGGAGCCGAACCCTAAGTAGTAAGCTGGCTTTTTAAAAAAAACGCCATAATCTCTTAATTTGCAAAAATTCGCACATCGGAAGAGAAAAAGTGTACGCAGGATTGCTTCCATCGTACGGTGTTTTGCTTCCACCGTACGGTGTTTCACTTCCACCGTACGGTGTTTCACTTCCACCGTACGGTGTTTCACTTCCATCGTACGGTGTTTTATTTCCACCGTACGCTGTTTTACTTCCACTGTACGGTGTTTTATTTCCATCGTACGATGTTTTGTTTCCACCGTACGGTGTTTTATATCCATCGGACAGTGTTTTGCTTCCATCGGACGGTGTTTTATTTCCATCGGACGATGGTTTGTTTCCACCGGAAGATTATTTCTGCCGTGCGGCAAATTCAAACTTACCGTTGGAAGTTTCGCGCGAAAGTTTTCAGCGAGAGCCAATCCTGCCTGCAACCGAGAAAGCCATTTGCTGTATCAGGCAGGTTCGCCCGGGCGGCATAACACCATATTTTCATAATCAGTCGTTAACATTGAGGATTATTTAACTCCTCAAAAAAAATAATAAAATGAAAAACAACCCAATTATCCTGCTATTGTTCCTGCTTTCTGTTACCTGTTTCGCCCAGGATTTTAACTATGAAGTTCTCGGAACATCTTCCAATGGTTCTGCCCGGGATTTGTATTATGAAGTTAGTGGAACAAATTCCAATTCGGTTACAAAAGAAAAACTGAATGTTGCCAAAACCATGAGTGATATTAATCCCGGATATCCCTCTTCATCGTGGATGACGGACTATATTTCTGCAGAGATTTCGGTGACCGGCAACGGCAAAGTAATGAAAGCCGGGAGCGCAAATGAAATTCTCAGCGTAGAACAAAAAAGCATTTTAAAAATGGCTGACCTGGGTACTGATATCGTTATAGACGTTAAGTACAAACAGGTGAACACGATAACCGGTAATATTGACATTCGCAACATGCATTTTTTGTTTACGGTAGTTCCGGAAATCGAAGCTGAATATCCTGGCGGATACCAACAAATGAAAAACTATTTAAAGGAAAACGCTATCAATAAAATTTCTGAAACAGATTACAAGCAATTACAGGCAGCCGTGAAATTCACTGTCAGCGAGGAAGGTGAAATAGCCAATGCTCAAATATCCAAAACATCCGGAGATAAAAAAACAGACAAACTATTAGTTGAGGCAATTAATAAAATGCCAAAATGGAGACCTGCGGAAAATTCAAAAGGTCTAAAGGTTAAACAGGAATTTGTATTTAGTGTTGGAAACGGTGGTTGCTGAATCATCACTCCGTTAGCCAAAGTTTCGCGCGTAATCTTTAGCGAGACAACTTCAGCCAATAATTTACTGCACAACCACTTGCCCGGTCATGCCCGAATGGATAGTGCAATGATAAGCGAACGTTCCGGCTGTGGTAAACTGGCGGCTGTAAGTTCCTCCACCGGTAATGTTGCCGCTGTCGAACGCACCGCTGTTGCTTGTTACAGTATGGGTCATGGAATCTTTATTCTTCCACACAACAGTGGTGTTCACACTCACCGTAATTGTGCTTGGACCGAAAGCGGTGTTCTGCATCCACACTTCATTGGCGGGTTGCGAAGGAGATGGCGCAGGCTTATCCTCATCCTTTTTACAGCCATTCATAATCATAACCAAACTCAAAACAAGCATACTCACAAAGAGAATCTCACTTGAATATTTTTTTTTCGATTTCATTTCATTGATTAGTTTAATAATTAATAATTAAACAAATATACTCCATATCTTTGAATAAATAATGACAACCTGCCTCTGTCAGACGAAGTTTTGCGCCTGCCTGCCATTTGCATTGGCAGCAGGTTCGCCCTTGTACTTGTTTTGTTAAAAGCAATCGAAAGAGTACTTTTATGGTGTCAAATTATTTTTGTTAAACAGTACCTAAAAAAAACCTCACTATGAAAACTACCTTTAAATCTTCTGCGCTCCTTGCAGCAGTGATGTTGTTTACAGCTATATCATCATTTGCACAGAGCATGCGCACATGCTGCCGGGTGCCATCAACAACAGAATTTGCCATGCTCGGAAAAAATGAGTCATTCAAAACTGCGCATCTTTCGCCTCTGCCTTTTCATTTTGTTCCGGCAAAAGGGAAACT
>DATDOJ010000359.1:0-4719 GCA_035293345.1 Bacteroidia bacterium | reverse complement strand
GTATAACGTATAACATATAACGTATAACTCTATACATACAACACATAAAACCTTTCTGGTGCAAACAAATGCCGAACGAGTCCTGAAAATTTTTTCCGTGCGCAGGATTGTGGTACCCGTCCTCATCGGGCTGGCGGCAGCGGCATATCTTCTCATAAACAATTTCGACAGCCAGGCATTCCTCAACCTGAAGTGGTCGTGGAACTCCTCGTTCTGGATTCTGATGGCGCTGATTGCCGTGGTGGTGCGCGACTTTGCTTACATGGTGCGCGTGCGCGCCCTCACCGATAACGACCTGAACTGGTGGCAGGCATTCAATGTGATTATGCTCTGGGAATTTTCTTCTGCCGTGGTGCCGGGAATTTTGGGCGGGGGCTACTTTGTCGCCATCTTCATCCTCAACCGCGAGCGAATCAACATGGGGCGGAGCATCACGGCAATCACGCTTTCATCGTTTCAGGACGGAGTGTTTCTCGCTATCATGGCTCCGCTGGTTTATTTCCTCATCGGGAAAGAACGGCTCTTCTCCACCATTGACATCGGCAACGTTAATCCTGTTTCGTTCGGACAGGGATTTCTCTACACCTTCTGGGTGGTTTACTTCATCATCCTGGCGTACAAAGTTTTTGTAGCGTATGCGTTGTTCATCAACCCGCGATGGGTGAAGTGGGTGCTGCTCAAAATTTTTTCCATCCGGATTCTTTTACGCTGGAAGCTGGGCGCACTGGAGACAGGCAACCAACTCATCATTGCCAGCAAGGGATTGAAAAATAAATCCCCGCGGTTCTGGTTCCTCACCTTTGCCGGAACGTTTGCCTCGTGGACGGCACGCTACACCATTGTGAACTGCATCATCCTCGCGTTTCAAAATGCACCGGTGGAGAATCTTGTCATCTTCGGGCGGCAGGTAATCATGGGCATCATCATTCTCTTTTCGCCCACTCCGGGCGGAAGCGGCCTGGCGGAATTTATGTTCACTGATTTCCTCGGTGAGTTTATTCCCGCAGGACTTTCGGCTTCGCTCGGGTTGCTGTGGCGGCTGCTGAGCTACTATCCTTATCTTTTTATTGGCGCTATTCTTATTCCCGCATGGATACAGCATGTGTTCGGAAAGAAAGTTGGCAATTAGAAACAGGCAATTGGCAAATGGGCATGCACTTATTTTTTGCCAACTGCAATTTGCCAACTGCCAACTTGTTAAGTTGAAAGCATAAAATGAAAAAAGGCAATTCTTTCTATGAGCGTGTTTACAAAGTGGCGCGCATGATTCCCCATGGGCGCGTGACAAGCTATGGCGCTATTGCAAAACATCTCGGCTCTCCGCAAAGTGCCCGCATGGTGGGCTGGGCGATGAATAATTCTTTTCATGCAAACCCTCCCGTGCCTGCGCACCGTGTATTAAACAGAAACGGAATGCTCACGGGCAAGTATCACTTCGGCTCGCCTACCATGATGCGGCAGCTTTTGGAGAACGAAGGCATCCGCGTTGTGGATGATTGCGTGGTGGATTGGGAAAAAGTTTTTTGGGAGCCGGAAACAATAAAACGAAACAGGAGTAAACGGAAAAAATAAATCGTGCAGATAACTTCTGAGATTGAAACTTTATTTTCTATTTTTGTTCAGCTAAAAAAATTTACCATGAATTTGAGAAACGAAAAAATAGAACTCGCCAAAATGCTTCTGAACACCGAGAGCGAAGCCGTCATTAAACAGGTGAAGGCGGTGTTTGAAAAACAGGAAAAAGATTTTTGGGACGAACTGAGCGATGTTCAAAAACTATCCATAGAGACATCGCTTAAACAAGCCGATGAAGGTAGGGTTGTTTCCCATAAGACAGCCATGAAGAAATATCGCAAATGGCTCTGAGCATAACATGGACGGAAGAAGCCGAACGCACCTTTGCTGTTATCATAAAATATCTTCTTGAGCACTGGACGGAGAAAGAAGTCCGCCATTTTATTTCTGAAACGAATCGTGTCATTGCGCACATCACCGTTACTCCGCGAATGTTCAGGCGTTCGGCAAGGAAAAATATTCATGAAGGGTTGATAACACGCCATTGTCTTTTGATATACCGCGTAAGGAAAAATAAAATTGAACTGCTTTCTTTTTTTGACACCCGTCAGAATCCGAAAAAGAAACAATTAATTGAAGGGCGCAGTGGATGATTGCGTGGTGGATTGGGAAAAAGTTTTTTGGGAGCCGAAAAGAGTTCAGCGTTCAAAGCGCAGGGCTTAACTATTTCGCCTCTTCACTTCTCGCGCCAAACGTAAAGGCAACGCCTGTAAGGAAAAGAAGTGAGCGTGTCTTTACTTCGTAGGTCTCTTTAGCAATATCTGTGATGCCCATATTGTTTCTTACTTCGATGCTGATGACAATAAGATTGTTGAAGATGGATGACACTCCGATGCCACCCGATACTCCGAACTCGCTGCTCTCATAAAGATGTATCATATCTATTTCAGTATCGGTATTAGGAGGAACCGGTTCATATTTCAGCTTAGCACTTAAGAGTGTAGCCCAATAAGGACCTCCCTGCACGAAGAAATTAATTTTGTTGCCGAATGTGGCTCTCAGCAAAAGCGGAACAGTGAGATAGCCAAGGTCATATTTTAATTCTCCGGTGCTGACAGGGTTTCCTGAGATATTTACCAAAGTAAGATCAGACGTTGTTCCTTTGGACTCGAACATGGCACCACTGCGCAGCGAAAGAATTTTCGGAAAGTTATACTGCAGTGCAAAGCCGGCAGCGTAGCCGGTACGGCTGTCATACAATTCATTTATAGTTTCATTGTCATAATTAAGCGAGGTAATGCCAATGCCGCCTTCGACACCGAAGGTGATAATTTTTTGCTGCGCTTGTGTGTTCAATGTAAGCAGGGAAGCCAGCATCAGCAGGAGGAGTGGTTTTTTCATTTCAGGTTTTGGATTTAATGAATCAAAGATACGTGCAAACTTCCGACAAGTTGTTCCCTCTCCATTCATTCCTGCTCCTCTTCTTCCGCAACTTGTTTTTTGAATTTCGTTTTCAGGAAGGAATACACTTTGGGAGTGCTCCATAGTAATATAAGTATGACTAAAGGTATCCAGAACAGCAACCCATCCTGCCACGAACTGCCTGAGCCACCGCCTCCGGCAAATGTTTTTTCGCTGAGCAGGAATAGTTGCATAGCGATGAGGATTAAACCAAAAGAATCCTTCCTCCTACTTTTCGAAATCCAGATTCGTGGGTTCTTGATTAAGATTTTTCTCGGGAGCTTTTTCTTTTATCTCATCATTAGTGTATCCTGTGGTGGGAACATTCTTGTCAACGATTTCGAAAGTGATATGGTCGAACCAGATTTGACCGGTGCCGGCAAGCAAAGCGCCATAAGCAAGGTTGGTTGCGCCCTGCGGAACTTCGAGAACAATTTCATAACGCGTCCAGGGAGTGGTGCCTTTCACGGAACGGTCTTTCTTGCCATCCTTAAAATTGTCGAAGGCGAGGAAGTCGCGCACGTCTTTCCCGTCAACACGAAACCAGAAGCCCGCCCACTCGGAAAGGTTTTCGGTTTTCATGTAGCCGCTCATGCGGACGCGGTTGCCGAGGTAGATACCGGGCTTGCATTGCTGCATCAGCGTTCCGAAGCCATCAATTTTTTCTTCGATGGAATGGATGGTAGCTACCCTGACTTCCAATGCAGGGTCGCCAATGAAGGCATCTTTTTCTTTAATCTTGTGTAAGTCTTTCACCGATTCGTAGAACGGCACTTTCACCATGCCCATGTCATATGACCCGGGCTTGTCGCCTGCTTTGAACCAGCCCGCGGGAAGTTCTAAACCCGGCAGGGGTGATTTGGCAATGAGAAGCGTAACCAGCAAACCGATGCCAAGCACGCTCAGGATAATTTTTGTTTTCATTTTATAATGGTTTTAAAATAATGTATCAAAGATAGCATTCAACATTCACTTTATCACAAACTCAAGAGGCGATATCGCTCGTGTGTCGCCCTTTGCATCTTTTGCTTTGATGTATTCAAAATAAATTTTAGTGCCGGGCGTTGAATTTGAAATCGCACCGCGCATCGAAGAGGTGAGATTGGCGCTGCTGCTTTCAACTTCAACCGGGTCTCTGTCTTTTATATATGCCGACATGCGGAATGAAGTAACCATCATGCCCGGTTCTTTCATCGTCAGCACACTATCGCTCAAAAGCTGTTTGACAGTTACTTCGCCTCCGCTCATTCCTGCAAGGGTTGCAGTCCATTTTTGAGCCGTTGAATTGAAAGTTGCAATCATCACCGCCAGCAGCGGAAGGATGTACTTGATTTTTGTTTTCATTTTATGGTGGGGTTAAATTGGTGTATCAAAGATAGGTTTCAATTTCTCGAAATTGAAATTTTTTTTATTGCTTCCTTGGGAAAGATTTCCGATTGCTCGACTTTTTTGTTATACAGGAAAAAATAATTATTCGTCATACCTAAATAAATATATGTTGAATCGGTCAGTTGCATGTTATTTTCCATTTCTAAACTGAATTTTTTACGATGATTATCCTTATCTTGAACTGTACCTGCAAGAGAACCAAGCGCCATCAATTGCAGATAAATTATAAAACAAATCAACATATTTCCTAAAATATATTTCACGTGTTTCTGTTCAAAGAATATCGCTTCAATCCACAATGGGATAAAATTAATAGCACCTAATGTGGCACATACCTGAATAAATATATTTGAT
>DATDOJ010000358.1:0-10717 GCA_035293345.1 Bacteroidia bacterium | reverse complement strand
AGTCAGCACGCTGTAATATTTTTGGTCAGCGACAGAGTTTTGAATATAGAGAACTGTTGGTTTGTTTCGGAACTCCTGCATGTTCAGGTTATCAAAAGAAGTTACCCGCGCCACGGAATCATCACTGAAGATTTGCAATGCCGCCTTACAGGTAGCAATCACTCCATTCACCACTTTGTCATCGTATGCAATGAAAGATTTGTATTCAGCGAAAAGAATTTCGTCAGCATGACGACTGAACAAAGCGTCTACAGCTTCGGGATTGCTGCCAAGAGCGTTGAGCAGTTGCCGGACGTTGTAGAGATTTTGAAATTGCTCGTCCTGTTTTTTTAAAACAGTTATGAGAATTGTCAATAGGGCTATGGCTTGGGTATTCCAGAAGGGGTCTTTGCTATTACCCCCTCCTAAAGCGTTTAAAACAAGCATAGAGGCCACCTTCTGCACATCAGACGAGGTTTGAGCCCTTGCGAGGGGATTATACCCGCAGGAGACGGCAGGATTAGCGAAGTGAAGGACTTTGACTTCATACCCTTTCTGCTTCATATAACCAGAACTCTTGCTGAACAGTTCTCCCGATGGATCGTGCACAATAAAACTCCCGTGCATAGTAAAGAGCGATGGTATTAAAACCACGCTTGACTTTCCTGTTCCGGTGCCGCCAATAACCAATGCATTTTGATATGAATCTTTGACAGAGAGATTTCTTTTTCCGGTCAGACAGAAACCATACTGCCTGCGGGAAAGCAGCGTTGCCGCGTTTGCAAACTCGGCATTGTATCCTTTTGACTTTTTCGGAATACCGGAGATGAGCACTTCCAGAAATTCAAAGGTGAATCTGAAAATGCCTTCAAGTATTTCTATTAAGAGCGAAAACAGTTGTTCAATGATTTTCATGGAGTTATTATTTACTAATAAGTTTCTTTAGCCACCCGCTCATACTTCCGAACAGAAGTTCCGCGAACCGGAAGCATGCCCACAGAATCATTAAAAATATTTTCAGGCACAGCTTCAGCACAAAGCGAATCACTTTTATTATGATGTCCTCTATGTCCCACTTAGTTTTCAAGTTCTACAGATTTGCTGCGATAGTTACTTGCGCTCCTTTTTCTTCGAGCATTTTTCTGTAAAACTCTGAGACAATTTTGAACTCAGAATCCTGAATCACATCTTTTGGCTGAAAAACGAAATACATTTCAATTCCATTGAGAGAATTAAGGGATTGGATTTTTTCAAAAAGATTTTTCAGAGAATCAGGATTGGACTGAAAAAGATGAAATGTTTTTATGTCATAGAAAGAAATGTCGGGACTGTTTTCCATCAGGTCGCTGTATACCAAAAGAATTTTTCTGTTTGCCCTGTTTCGACTCAAACGATTGAGTTCCCTTGCAAGCGGCAGATACACGGATGAATGACTTTTTCCAACTGCTTTTTTCTGAGAAAGAATTTCTGCAACCTTGCTTTTGAAATTCTTAATCTCTTTTTCTCTTTCCGGTTCATTGGAGAGCCACTGATTTGCAGTTTCAATTTTCGCTTCGCTTGCATGATTGAAACTTACATCACTTAAATCAACAAACCGAAATCCTGTTCCATTCCATTTGCTTTTATCAAAGTCATACAGCGAGAGAATGTTATCCGCTTGCGGCTGTGCGAGTAGAGAATCAGTTATGTCGCGCAACACAACTACTTCTGCAACTGGTGGAGTTTTGTAGGAGCGAACAAGGAAAACGGCAGATGCAGAGAGAAGAATGATTAGCGTAAAAAGTATTTTCATTTCCGATTTGTGTTTTGCGATATGATGGTAAAAGCGATGTCTTCCACATCAGGTTCAGGAACGGGTGCTGAAAAGCAATTAGGAGTTTGCTTGTCTGTACGAAAAATGAGATTCGTTCCTTTGAATACTTCAACGCAATCGAAGTACATCTTCCTGATTCGTTCAGCAGCGTAGTTAGCATGATGAATAAGGCGCATTCTTTGCTTATTGTTTGCAGTGTGTAAATCTTTGATTGCGATTCTTTCATCCTTCAACTTCTTAATATGCCTGTTTCTCTTTTTCATCACATAATGAAGACGGACATGACGCAGGTTCTCCTTAATCTCATGCCATGTAGGAAGAAGGAAGAATGACAAGAGCGCAGATACAATGAAGAAGAAAAGATTAAAAAGAACAAAGTTAGCAGGACTGACATTCACATCGTGATGTGAAAGGTAGTCCGAACGGAAAACGGCAAGCACTGTAAATACTGCTGAGACAAGAAGGAGGGAGCCGCCAACAACGAGCCACCGTTCAACCTTTGTTCGAGCGCCTTTGTACATGAACGATGCGATGTGAGAGAAGATGGCAATCGCAAGAGAAATGGAAAAGGAGATGATGAGAGCGAACAATAAATTTTCTCCGGTGATTTGAAACGACTTCGCATTGAAAATAATTTCACCGAGAAAAATTATTGCTGTAGTAACTCCTGTAATCCAGAGACGGAGCGGAATGCTGCCTGGATTGTAATTGCCAAGTTCATATTGATTGTGATGATTCTCATCTTCCCGTGATTTGATTTCCGCGTCCAAGTGCTTGTCTTTTTCCTTGAACAGATCATTGTCCATTGACGCTTCAGGAAAATGCGTCTGCGGTTGAAGCATTTGAAAAATACGAGCAGCGAGTTGCTCGTATCCTGTTTTGATTTCACCTGTATATGACACAAGATAATCTCCCAAAGGAGCAGGTAGATTTAGCTTGGCAAAATGCCTGGCGTTTTTACGCGCCAGTTCTTTTAAGCCACTGTCAGTTTTGAGAATGATTTCTTCAATCTCAGGACTAAGTTGGCTTGAAATGATTGTAAGGGATTTTGTTTTCACGTTGATTAGTTTTTAAGGTTTAGAAATTGTTTTATCGTTCCATGTCTCCTCTGTCATCATCCTGTGAATCGCGCAAGTCCTCCAGCTCCTCTTCGCGCTCCTGCTGCTGATTGCTTTCTTCATCCGAATGATTGTTGCCTTCAGCGTTTACCCTGCTATCAATTTTCTCCTCGACACTTTCACTTGCTTTTGTTCCGGCTTCTTCAATGACTTTTTCATTTTGTTTTCCTCTGCCTGTTTTCTCTCCACGTAAATTTTCTATTTCACTTTTTCTTTCTTCTGCCTTTGTAATTTGTTTTGACTGCGGCTTTTCTTTTGAAACTTCTTTCGTTTGTTCCTTGCTCACTATGCGCCTCTGATGAGCTTGTTCCAAAAGCTGCTCACGGTTATTGATAAATTCTTTTTTCACCTCCCATAGTCTGTCGCTTTTTGAAAAAATATTTCCGGCATGGTCAAAGGCGACATACTCATATTTTTTTGTCTCATCATTGAAAATTTTATGAACTCTGCCAATGACATTGTGATACGAATCCGCTATAGTTAAAAAGTGTCCGTCACCTGTTGCGCGTTCGTACTCAATAAATCTGAATTGATTTTCTTTTTGTTTTTTCTGTTGTGGGTTTTGTTGTTGAGTTTTCATTGTATTTTGGTTTTTAAGGGTTAGATTATTTTTATTTTGAAATTGTTTTTGGTTTTGTCTTGCCTTTTGTTGCAGGGCAAGCAGGCGGGCATATCTTTCGAACTTCATTTCAACTAAATTGAAATCGGTAGTTGGAGGAAATATTTCTCTGCCTTTGCGGTTGGTGCAAGTGTAGATATAGTCATCTCCATCAACTTCCACGTAAACATGCCCGATAGTTTCCTTGCCTTCGTCAGGGAGATTGCGGCTGACAATAATGTGTCCGGAATCGGAAGGAGTGGGGCGGAAGTCAATGAGATTTTTGTCTCTTAATTCTTGCTCCCAGTAGCGGGATGGAATTGGTGTGTTGTACATTATTCATATAGTTTTAGGTCCGTCATGGACGGAGAAATTTTGAAATAGAAAAGCGACTTTAGAGACGCTGAAAAAGAAAAAAGCGAGGTGCGGACAAGGTGCGGTTTTGAGGTGCGGAAATGCTTAGTTTTGCAACCAAATGCAACGTCAAAATTGTAAATTACGCGGATTTCAGGGATGGAAGCTGGTCTCAAACACCAGTGTCCGCAAGGACATGTCGGTTCGACTCCGACTCCGGGTACTAAGGCTGGAATGACTGATAACAAAGGAGTTCCAGCCTTTTTCATTTCAGCAAGCACCCACACCAATACCCGCCAAAGTGCGGTGGGGTGCGATTTTAGGGTGTAATTTTTTGCACTTTGAAAATTGTTGCAGTAGCTAAAAAGAATATTTCTGAAAACACTTTTCATTTTGCTTATACCATATTCTTTTGGCAACTGAATTATTTCTGATTTGTTCAGGATAGCCGTTTCGTTTATTTTATTTCAGAAAAACTTCAAAATTTCTGCCAGCATTTCTCGACTATCATTTTCGGGATTCATGAAAAGAATCAAAATTTTTGTTTAAAATCTCCTTTTTACTAATGCAGGCATCTTCATTAAAGCCACAATAATGAAACTACCTCCTCAGTTTATCGGAAAGTTATAAATATCAGCCCAATAGTCTTTAACTCATGTTAAAGTATGATAATACTCATATTTTATAGAAGAAGAAGTGCAGATATTCGACAAGAAATTTTATGCCTGAATAAGAATGAACTTCTCCGAAAGAATATCAGTTTTAAAATTCCTGAATCATTATCAAATGTCGCAAGCAAAGGCAGATGGAAAGTATTAGAGAAACAACTGTAATAACAATGAAATTTAAAGTAGGAATTGATATTGGCGGAACATTCACTGACATCATTGCTATTTCTGAAACTGGCGATACCACGGTTCACAAAATTCTTTCTACTCCCGAAGATCCATCAATAGGATTCATCAACGGCTTACGCGAAGTTGCCGGGATGCGTTCAATGGATTTTGAAAAATTTCTTTCCTCTATTGACACCATCGTGCATGGAACAACAGTTGCGACAAATGCGCTGCTCACTTTGAAGGGAGCAAAAACTGCATTGCTAACAACAAAAGGTTTTCGTGATGCGCTGGAAATGCGAAGAGGAATTCGCGAAGAGCAATACAATAATCATTACCGGAATGTAACTCCGCTTGCACCGCGCTATTTGCGTTTCACTGTTGATGAACGAATTGATTCGGAAGGAAAAGTGCTGAAAAAATTTAAGGAGAAAGAACTTCTTCCTATCATCAAAAAAATCAGAGATGAGAATGTAGAATCCCTTGCCGTGTGTTTTATGAATTCGTATAAGAATTCTTCTCACGAAAAACAAGCGGTAAAATTTCTTCGCAAAAATCTTCCCCGAATTTTTGTAACCGCTTCCTTCGAAGTGCTTCCTTCCATTCGTTTTTATGAAAGAGTAAGCACAACAACCGTAAGCGCATTCGTAGGACCTATTGTCGCAAAGTATCTTGATAATCTAACACAAAAATTAGAAAGTATAAGTTTCAAGGGAACGCTTTTGATAATGCAATCTAATGGTGGCGTTGTTTCGCCTGATGTGGTGAAAAAAACCCCTGCTGTTACAGTGCTGTCTGGTCCTGCTGCTGCTCCCACTGCCGGTGCGTTTTATTCTCAGTTGCTTGGTTACAAAAACTGCATCACCGTTGACATGGGCGGAACAAGTTTTGACACTTCCATCGTGATAAACAATCAATGTGTAACAAGCACTGAAGGGAGCATCAATCGATATCGAATCGCTCTTCCTTCGCTCGACATTATTACGATTGGCGCTGGTGGTGGAAGCATCGGCTGGATTAACGAAGGAGGATTATTGCAGATGGGACCGCAAAGTGCAGGCGCATTGCCCGGTCCGGTTTGCTATGAGCGTGGTGGAAAAATTCCTGCATGCACCGATGCCGATTTGATTCTCGGTTATCTCAATGCCGATTTTTTTGCAGGAGGAAAATTAAAACTCAATAAATCGAAAGCTAAAAAAGCAATCCAAGATGAACTCGCATCTAAACTCGGTTTATCTGTTCCGGAAACCGCAGCAGGAATGTATCGCATCATCAACAGCAATATGGCGCAAGGTGTCCGCGAAATTTCTGTTGAGCGTGGATACGACCCGAGAGAATTTTTATTCATCGTTGCAGGAGGCGCTGGCTCCATTCACTCCTCCGAAATCTGCAAAGAACTGGAGATCCCCATGTTTATAGTTCCGAATGTCTCTTCTATTTTCTGCGCTGCAGGAATGTTGTTGGGTGATTTGAAACACGATTACATCCGGTCTCATTTCACTTCATTTAATAATCTTGACAGGAATAAATTTCTCTCGCTCTTCAATGAAATGAAAGAAGAAGGTATTGACACCTTACTGAAGGAAGGAATTACCGAGAACAAGATTGAATTTTATCCGGTACTTGATATTCGTTATGTGGGGCAGTACCACGAAGTGCAGATGGAAGCAAGTTGGGATGATGTGATGAATTTTAATCTTGAAAATATTTTTGAATCATTCCACAAAGAACACAACAGGCAGTTCGGTTATTCATTGAAAGAAGAGGGAACTGAGATGGAATTAATTAATGTGCGGCTGAGAGCGATTGGAAAAAATGAAAAACCAAAATTCCTTTTTGAAAATATCGATGCAATTACAGCTGAACAGGCAATCAAGGAACAGCGCGAAGTTTACATTCCTGAATTGAACAGAATGAAAAGCGTACCCGTTTACGATGGCGACAAACCGATTTTCGGTTCACAGATAAAAGGACCGTGTGTGATTGAAAAAATTACCACTTCAATTTTTGTCAGCGAAAATTATGACTGTGTAGTGGATGATTTCGGTTCATTCATCGTGTTTGAAAAGGAGAAATATCCTGATGGGTTCTCATTAAAGAAAGAATTAGTTGAAGTACATGCATATTGACAAAATATTAGTTTCCATTTTTCAGCGCGCGTTTAAATCCATAACGGATGAGATGAGTATTTCATTGACAAAAACTACCCGCTCTCCGATTTTATGCGAAGCGAAAGATTTTGTTACAGGTTTGTATGATGCAAAAGGACAAATGCTGGAGCAAACAGAAAATCTTCCGATACTTTCTTTTTCGCTCGGTCCTGTTTGTAAAGTAATCCTTAAACAATACGGCAATGATATTCACGAAGGAGATGTGATTATTCACAACGATGTTTTCTCCATGGGAAATCAGAATAACGATGTAGCGATTTTCAAACCTATCTTTCACAAAAATATTCTGGTGGGATGGTCGGCAGCAAAAGGACATCAGGCTGATATAGGCGGTGCAGTGCAGGGAGGTTATAATCCAAACGCAACCGAAGTGTGGCAGGAAGCCATTCGTATTCCGGCAGTGAAATTATTTGAGAAAGGAAACCTTCGCAAGGATGTCTGGAATTTAATTTTTGCAAACATCCGTTTGCAGATGGTGCAGGAAGATATCAAAGCACAGATAGGAGCGTGCACACTTGGCGAAAGAAGATTGAAAGCGTTCGTTGAAAAATATGGCATGGAAGTTTTTGAATCTCATAAACAAGCATTGTTTGACTCCACTGAAAAAATGATGCGCGCAGAAATAAAAAATATTCCCAATGGCGTGTACGAAGGAAAGAGCATGGTGTACTACGATGGAAAACATAAAGACAGCAAGTTCCCCATTCGTTCTAAAATAACTGTGAGGGACCAAGAAATCATTTTTGATTTTTCAAAGTCATCTCCGCAGACAAAAGGTTTTGTGAACGGAACTTACACTTCAACCTGTTCTGCCATCACACTTACATTTTTGCAAATGGTGAATCCAAACATTCCGCACAACGAAGGAATGATTAAGCCGCTGAAATATATTGTTCCGGAAGGAACTATTCTGAATGCTTCGTATCCCGCTGCCACAACTTTCGGAAATCATCTTTGTCCGCAGGTTGCTGATTCAATTTTCAAAGCGCTCGGTCCTGCCATTCCGGAAAAAGTAACAGCGGGATGGAATCATTTACTCTGCTCACTCTTCACCGGAATACATCCCCGAACTCAAAAGAAATATGTTGACATCTGTTTTCTCGGAATGAAAGGCGGAAGCGGTGCGCTGAAAGGCGATGACGGTTACGACCACATCGGAATGATTGATGCATCAGGCGGTGTACTTGACCAGGATTATGAAATGTACGAACAACAAACTCCGCACATGATTTTGCAGCACGAATATTTAAGTGACTCCGGTGGCGCAGGACAATGGCGTGGAGGATTAGGAACGGTTACACAGATTATGCTTCGTGGCAGAGATACAACAATGGTTGTATTCGGTGACGGTGATGTAGAAACTAATTACGGATTGTTTGGAGGGAAAGGAAGCGTGCTGAATAAAATTGAATTAAAATACAAAAACGGAAAAAAATTAATTCCGATGAGCAAGGATATGATTTTCGGAATTCCGAATGGGACGCTTTATTATCAGATTGCAGGAGGCGGAGGCGGTTATGGAAATCCGAAAAAAAGAATTAAGGAAAAAGTTTTACAGGATGTAAAGAACGAAGTAGTGAGTGAAAGTGCAGCGAAAAATATTTACGGATTAAAAACAGAAATAAAATGCAACACGAAATAATTCTTCCTGATGGATGGTTGATGCCCAAAGGTTATTCCAACGGAATCTTTGCTGCAAAAGGCAGAACACTTTTTATAGCAGGGCAAGTTGGCTGGAATGCAAAAGAAAAATTTGAAAGCGAAAAATTAGTTCCGCAATTTGAACAGGCACTGAAAAATATTTTAACGATTGTAAGAAAAGCCGGAGGTAACCCAAATGACATTTGTAAAATGACTTGCTTCTGCAAAGACAGAGAACAATATCTGTCATCAAGAAAAGAACTTGGAAAAGTGTGGAAAGAAATTTTCGAAAATCATTATCCCTGCATGAGTATGATTTTCGTAGTTGACTTACTTGACCATCCTGCGCTCATTGAAATTGAAGCAACCGCTGTAATACCGGAATAATGGACTTTGAATTAACAGAGATACAAAAACAGATTCAGCAGACCTTCCGCGATTTTGCAGAGAAGAAAGTAAACCCTCTTGCCGCGAAAATTGACGAGGAGAAAAAATTCCTGATGGAATTATACAGGCAGGTTGGCGCACTCGGATTTTTTGGAATGCGTTATCCTGAAAGTGCTGGCGGAAGTGGTTTGGATGTGGTTTCCTATTCACTGGCAGTGATAGAACTTGCGCGCGGGTCATTGTCACTGGCTGTTGTCTGCACGATGCAATCACTGATGGGAACTTATTTTCTTTATCGTTTTGGAGACGATGAAATCAAAGAAAAATATTTTTCTGAAGCGCTGAAAGGAAATAAGATTGGCACAATATGTATGACTGAGCCAAATGCAGGAAGTGATTTGATGGCGATAACCACAACCGCAAAAGTTACTGATGACGGATTTATTCTGAACGGACAAAAAACCTGGGTGACTTCCGCACCTGACGCTGACTTTTTCACTGTGCTTGCGCGAACAGATAATCACGACCAGCTGTCAATATTTTTTGTGCCATCAAATTTAAAAGGGGTGATGGTTGGAAAAAGTATTGAGAAGATGGGTATTCGCGGTTCTGTTACAAGCGAAGTGAGTTTCAACGATGTGAAACTTCCGAAAAACTATTTGTTCGGAGAAATCGGAGAAGGAACAAAATGTCTTAGAGAAATTCTTGCCGAGATTAGAATTATGACGGCTGCTCTTGCTATCGGTGTTGCCACTGCTGCTTACGAAGACGCTTTGGAATATGCAAAAACAAGAGAGCAGTTCGGAAAACCCATTGGGAAATTTCAGGCGATACAAATGAAGTTTGCTGACATGGCTGTGCAATTGGAAACAGCGAAACAATATGTTTTGTATGCCGCCACATTAAGCGATAAAAATCTTCCGCGCCAGAAAGAAGCAATGATTGCAAAACTTTATGCATCGGAAATAGCAAATAATATTTGTGATGAAGCATCGCGTGTGCTTGCTTCTTATGGTTACGCGGTGGAATACAACATTGAAAGATATCTCCGTGATGTGCGGTTCACACTTATAGGCGGAGGTACTTCGGAAATATTGAAAATAAATATTGCGAAAGAACTTGGATTATAAAAACAATCTGAAAATAAAATATGAAAAATAAAATTCAGAAAATGTTCCCCGATGCATACATCCCTTACGGTGCCTGGGGAAGCAGTTTTTTTCCTGCCTGGCAGTCATCTCCGCTGGCGGAAGTGAACATCGGACAGTTTGCCGGAGAAGCGATGGCGCGAATCATGAACATAAGAAAAATTCCTGTCAGTCATCTGGATTACATGGTGATTGGTTCAACTGTACCATGGCATTATAAATTCTGGAACGCGACTGTAGTTGCAAACTGCATGGGAAAGCGTTTACCCGGATTTCAAATGGAGCAGGCGTGTGCAACCGGATTGCAGGCAGTAATTCTTGCAGGAGCTCAAATTCAGAGCGGTGCTTCCGAAGCGGTGGCAGTTCTCACATTCGACCGCACCAGCGATTCCCCTGTGGGTGTTTTTCCCGAGAGGAGAAGTTACAAACGAACGGAAGTAATTTCTGATGTGTGGGATAATTTCGGTTTTGATCCTTCCACCGGAAAAGCAATGTTAAGCGCAGCAGGATTGGCTGCAAGAAAATATAAGATTGAAAGAAAGGAAGTGGATGAACTTACCTGTCATCGTTACGAACAATATTTCAATGCGAAGGAATCCGGATTTCTGGACCGTGTCGCTGTGCCTCTTGAAATTCTGAATGTGCAGGGAAAATCTGCCGGATGGATAAGCG